>JAHWKS010000198.1 GCA_019347795.1 Planctomycetota bacterium
TGCACGCCTGTCGGATCATAATCGAAGCTGCCATTCGCCCGCAGGAGCAGCGTGGCGCCGGAAGCGAGCGTGATCGTTTGACCCACGTCGGCCGTCTCGCCGTTCACCGCCGTGACAGTGATCGCGTCGTTGTTCACGTTGTTGGGGGAGAGATCGGGGTCGATGTCGGGATCGGTATCGTTTCCGAGCACGCCCGGGGCAGGCACGTTCAGCACCGAGTCGGGCACGGCCCGGAACTGATTATCGTCAACGGCGATCGGATCGTCCGGCGTGTTCTGCACGGTCACCGTCACCTCGGCGGTGTCGGTCACGCCGCCGGGATAGGTAATCGTGTACATGAACGTGTCTTCGCCGAAGAAGTTGCCGTTCGGCGTGTAGGAAACCATCCCGTTGACGATCGATGCTGTGCCGTTGGCCGGACTGGTGATCGAGGTGAGCGTCGGCGCGCCAGGCACGTTAACGCTGATGGTCGTCGAAGCGGTCATTACGTCCTCTTCCGCCACTTCGTTGTCGGGCAGATCCCCCTGATCATGCAGGAGAACGGCCGAAGTGACGTCGGGAACGTCCGTCGTGAAGGTCTGCGTGCCGCTGGCGGACGTGTCATTGGCCAACACGTCGATCGTCAGGGCCGTTTCCTCCGTGCCCGTGACAAAGTCGGCGACGGCGCCCACTTTGAATGGAATGGTCGCCAGCACTTCCTGATCCGGACCGAGCGGCGTGAAGAAATTGGCGACAACCCCCGTGATGCGAATCGTATTCACATCCTGCCGATTGATATTGGACAGCGAAAATTGCGGGTCCGTGGGACGATACCCCACTCCGAAGAACGGCGCCGCTGCTTCATCACGCAGCGCGTTGGGGATCGGAGAGGCGGAAAAGTTTTCGTCGAAGTTGAGATCCACGGTGGCCGAGAAAATGCCTCGATCGTCAACGTTGTTATTGGGGTTGGGATCCTCGGTTCGCAGGTCTTGGACGAAAACCGTGACGTCGTAGGTATCGCCGACGGTGGCTGTCGTCGTGCCGTCCGTGATGCTCGGAATGAGCGACGCCAACATTCCATTCTCTCCCTCGGCTCGCAGCGCCTGGACCACGCCCAATACGTCGGTAATCGAAAGCTGGCGGTCGGCGTTCACGTCGATGAACGTGCGCGACGGGGCGGCCTGACCGTCCTCGCCCTCGGCATGGAGGGAGTCCAACAGGCGCCCTCCTTCTCGCATCGGCGTGACAACCTTCAGCAGGTCGAAGGTTTCCACTCGCCCGTTGCCGTCCACGTCCGCAGGCTTCTGCCAGTTGTGGTCGGGATTCACCGGGTTATAAGCCCGAGCCGCGTACACCCACTCATAGGCGGCCTGGGCGCTTTCGAACTGGGGGACGCCGTCGGTGGCGACGCCGGCGGCCAAAAGCGCTCTTTCCTCCAGCCTCTCGGAAGAAAGCCGCCGCGACAAGCGACGGACTGGGGACAGCGCCCTCCGTCGCGTACGACGTTGGCCGAACAGGGACCGGAGCGATTCGGTGCGGCGTACCATCTTCATAAATCTGCTGCGTGTAGGGGCTTAAGGCAAGAAAAGGGCGCTGGAAAGACAACAGACCGAGCCTCGTGCGAGCGCCGCGGCAGACCACCAGCGTTAGAAACCAACGACACAACGATTGAAAGTTAGGAAGCGTATCCGCCGGAAAAGTTCCCTCGAAAGATAACAAATCCCCGCAGTCGGGCGGCGCTTCAACCGAAGGGCAAACTCTAACCTAATTGAGGTTTTCGCATTTTCAAGATTAGGTCCTTGAAGTTAGCACGATAACCCATCCTTCCCAGTTTAACAACTAGAATACCACCTGCCAAAATCGGCGCCTTTGGCGCCTCCGGAAGTGGTGATCGCCTTAAAGAAAAAAATTTGAGAGAAAGAGAGGGAACCAACGGAGCCCTTGCACGTCCAATTTCTTTGATCCCCCAGGAACCGCCCGGCAGGCTTTCTTCTCTTGATTCCGCTGCGTCTGCCCGTCTTTCAGCGACCGCCGGCATGGCCCGGTAGCGACGCGTTTGTCGCTACGTCGGCGGTCGCTGAAGGGCGGGCCGGCGTCGCCGTTCAGCAAAAGCGGCCTGACATCCGCACGGCGCCTGATTAGGATGATAAAGAGCGGAAGCATTCCATTTTCGCGCTTGCCAGTCCGCTCGCGATCGCCGGCGTCCCAAACATCCAAATCGGGATCTTTGGCGCCGCTCGATTCCTCAAGCTCTCTTCCCCGCATTTCTCCGCGGAGGGCTTGAGCCGCAGCAGTCCCTTCGACCGACTTAACTCCCATCCCCGCCGCCGGAAAGAGTCTATCTTTTGTTATATGGGATTTGACTTGCGTTTCCGCCGTTTTTGGCGATCTCGCAGCGAAACCGCCCGCGCGTCGGGTCGCGGCGAGGTCTGCCGGAACGCTCGTCGTCCACGGAGCAAGAGGCGTCGGTTCGAGGCATTGGAAAGCCGCGCGCTGCTCACGGGCGTCCCTTTCGGCGCCACGACCCAGGATACGGCCGAATTCCTTTTGGGCGACGTGCACGTGAACATCGTCTTTCTGGAGTCCAACGGCCAGATCGACGCGAGCACCGAGGACTGGACGCCCCAGAAAATCGGCGAGATCAAGCAGAAGGTCGTCGAGGGGATCACCTGGTGGGAGGACGCGCTCGCGACGCTCGGCAGCGTCCACGAACTGAACTTCCACTTCGATTTCACCTTTGCGGACTCGCCGTTTCAGACGGCTTACGAGCCGATCTCGAGGGTTTCGCAGGACTTTCCCCTGTGGGTGAATGAGTTACTGGACCACGTTGGCTTCGGCGATCTAGGGGCTGGCGACGTCGGCATCACGCGGGGGATCCGCGCGTTCAATCACGCGGAGCGGGTCGAGTCGAACTCAAACTGGGGCTTCACCCTGTTTGTGGTGGATTCCGAGAACGACGCGGACGGCCGATTCGCCTCCGGCTCCGATTTCAGCCAGGCCTTCGCTTTCGCCGGCGGCTTGTTCTACATTTCCCCCTCGCAGCGTCCGGCCAGCACGTTCGCGCACGAGGTGGGCCATATTTTCTACGCCCTCGACGAGCACGGCGGGGGCAGCCCGTATACCGCTCGGCGGGGCTATTACAACACGCAAAACCTGAACGCGAGTCGGCAGCACCCCGACCCGGAAAGTCGCGTACCGAGCATCATGGACAACCACGTCGAGGCCTTTCCGACGCTGGCGATCTCGCAGTCGGGAAGGGAGATGGTCGGCTGGCGAGATTCCGACGGCGACGGAATCTTCGATGTGCTGGACGTGCCGCTCTCGCTCACCGGCTCCGGCGCGGTGGATCCCGCAACCGGGATGTACCGCTTCGTGGGTGAGGCCTCCGTCGGGACGCTGCGGAACATGAATCCGAGCGGCTTTCGCAGCGACATCACCATCAACGAGGTCAGCCGTGTTCAGTACCGCATTGACGGCGGCGCGTGGAGCGACGCCGTGTCGCCGCATGCGAACACGGCGGACCTGGATTTCTCGTTCCCGGTTCCTGAGGGGGAGCACGCCGTCGAGATTCGCGCCCTCGACGACGCCACGAACGAGCCGGGCGAAAGCGGCGTCGTTTCGGCGACGTTTCACGCAACCACGACGGCGCCCGCCGCGACTACGGCGCCCGGCGTCAACGGCTTTCTCTGGAACGATGAGGACGGCGACGGCGTGCGCGATCTCGGCGAGCCGTCCCTCGCCGGCTGGACCGTCGAGGTGCGCGGACCCGCCGGGCAGGCGCTCGATCTCCAGCAGCGCGTCGAGCCGGACAATTACGCCGACGAGGCCGACATCCTCGACGTTCATCCCGATGTGCGGCTGACCGCAACAGGGACGAGCGTCGCATCCAACATCGCCAGCGTCCGCACGCAGACCGGGGCTTCCACCGGCGGAAAGGTCTTCGCGCATCAACCCTTTCCGGGAGGCCCGTCGGGTTGGTCCACCGAGTGGATTGGGACGCAGCGGCAATTCATGATGGACTTCACCGAGCCGGTCACCACAGTGAGCATCGACGTCGTCGCTACCAGCGACGGCGACATGGGACGCCTGGAGCTGTACGACGAGAATTTCCAACTGATCGACCGCATCACGACCCAGCCGCTGGCGGCCGGGGAAACGGCGACGCTCACCTTCGGCGCTCCGACCGCGGTCATCAAGCGAGCCGTCGCCGGCGGACATGCGGAGTCGGCGGTGCTGCTGGACAACCTGCGGTTTGGTCCCGCCACAACCACCACCACCGACGCCAACGGCGCCTGGTCGCTCCCGCATCTGGACAGCGGTTCCTTTACGGTCCGGGTGAATGCCGGACCCGCGTGGCAGGCGACGACTACAGGCGGGGCGTCGCAGCCGGTGACGCTTGACTCCGGCGCCGTCGTCGAAGATGTGACGTTCGGGTTTCAGAACGTCGGCTCGGTTTGGCACAACGCGGAGCGTCCGCCCGATGTGAACGGCGACGGGGTCGTCACGCTGCAGGACCTCCTGGACGTCACGAAGCATTTGCGGAACAGCGGCGTGGGCGCGCTGGAAGGCGAGCCGGAGGAGGGGCGTCCCCTGATCGACGCCGACGGCAACGGCGTGGCCAGCCTGAACGATCTGCTGGTCGTCATTACCGAACTGCGACGCCAGATCGAGCAGCAGGGGAGCGGCGAAGGTGAATCGCTGCTCGCCTCCGAAAGCGCGGCGACCGCGGCTTCGCCTGAATCGCCCGGCGAGGACGAGACGGACGACTTGATAATGGAAAACGACTTGCCGCGGCCGTGGTTTGTCGCACACTCGCAGTTTTCCGATCAGCGGGCGGGCGCCGTGACGGATTCGGGCGAGAACCGCCATGCATATCCTTCCCTGCCGCCGCTTGTCGCTGTGCGTGATCCCCTGCACCGGGCCGCGACCATTCGCGGCGCCGCGATCGCAGGATCAACATCGTCCGGAATGACGGACGCGGAAGAGGAGTCCAGCTTCGACTCACTCCTTGATGCGATCGCGCCGGACGTTGCGCGTCGCTTCGACGGCGCGTAGTCAGCGTTGTCGGCCCCTGCTATTCTGGCGGCGTAACGACCGAGTTCCGCTCTCGCCGCACGCATCGCATGTCGCAGGGGTACCCGAAAGTCGCGCAGCTCAAGACGGTGGAGGCGTTTCGTGAGCGGCTGACGGAACTGGGGATCGAGCTTCCCGTTGACGATCAAATCCTCACGGCCGCGGAGAATTCGCCGCTGGCGGCGTCGTTCTCGATTGGCGGGATGACGGTGGGAAACCGCTGGTGCATCCATCCCATGGAGGGCTGGGACGCCAATCGCGACGGGTCCCCCTCGCGTCACACGCTGCGGCGATGGCGGAACTTCGGCCTCAGCGGCGCGAAGCTGATCTGGGGAGGCGAAGCCGCCGCCGTGCAGCCCGACGGCCGGGCCAATCCCAATCAGACGTTGGCGACTCCCGAAAACCGCGCGGGCCTGGCGGCGTTGTTGGATGAGCTGCTTACGGCCCACCGCGAGGCCTTCGGCGACGCCGAAGATCTCTGCGTCGGTCTGCAGCTTACACACTCCGGACGATTCTGCCGCCCCAATTCCAACCAACTCGACCCGCGCATCGCCTACCATCATCCGCTCTTGGACGCCAAGTTCGGCATTTCGCCGGACGATGACTCGGTGGTGTGGACCGATGACGACTTGGAGCGGCTGATCGACAGCTTCGTCGCCGCCGCCGGACTGGCTGAAGACGTGGGGTTTCACTTCGTCGATGTGAAGGCGTGCCACGGTTACCTGCTGCACGAGTTTCTCAGCGCGTACGCACGTCCCGGACGATTCGGCGGCGATTTCGAGGGACGCACACGGCTCTTGACGACGATCATCGAGCGCATCCGCCAGGAGCGGCCGAAGCTGGGGATCGGCGTTCGCTTGAGCGTGTTCGACACGCTGCCGTATAAGACCAGCCGCGAAGTGGGCGAGCCGATGGAGTACCGGCATTTGCTGCCGTACCGCTGGGGCTTCGGCGTCGATGCCGACGATCCCCGCGAGGTTGACCTGACCGAGCCGCTGCGGCTGATCGGGAAGCTGGCGGACTTGGGGGTGATCGGCGTGAACCTCTCCTGCGGCAGTCCGTACTACAATCCGCACATTCAGCGCCCGGCGATCTTCCCGCCCAGCGACGGCTACCAGCCGCCGGAGGATCCGTTGGTCGGCGCCGCGCGGCAAATTCATGCCGCGCGCCGCTGCAAGGAAGCGTTTCCCAACTTGCCGATGATCGGGACCGGCTATACCTATTTCCAGGATTACCTGCCGCACGTCGCCCAGGGCGTTGTGCGGAAAGGCTGGATCGACTTGGTCGGACTCGGTCGGATGGTTCTGGCCGACCCGACGCTGCCGGCCGATGCTCTGCAGCGCGGTCAGGCGGAGCGTAAGCGGCTCTGTCGCACCTTCAGCGATTGCACCACGGCGCCGCGGAACGGCATTATCTCGGGCTGCTTTCCGCTCGATCCGTATTACAAAGCCATGCCGGAAGCGGAACGCGTGAAGCAGGTGAAGAAGGAGCAGCTATGAGCGGCGCCGCGTCGGAAGCCCAGCCGCCGAGGATCGCGTTTCTCGGCCTCGGCTGGATCGGGCGGATGCGGCTGGAAGCGCTGGCGAAGTCCGGAGCGGGAATCGTCGCCGCGCTTTGCGACGCCGATGCGTCGCGGCTTGCGGAGACAGCGCAGAAGCATTCGACCGCGGAGACCTTCAGCGACTTGGATGCTCTGCTGAAGGAAGCCGGAGACCGATTGGACGCATTAGTGATCGCCACGCCCAACGCGCTCCATTGCCGGCAGGGGCTGGCGGCGTTGGAGCACGGCCTGTCGCTCTATGTGCAAAAGCCGCTGGGGATCGAAGCCGCCGAGGTGGATCGCCTGCTCGATGCGGCGCAGACTGCCGACCGGCTCGTCGAAGTGGATTACACCTACCGCGGACTGTCCGGCGCGGCGCGGCTGCGAGAGTCGGTGGAAAGCGGCGAGCTCGGCGAAATCTTCTACGCTGAGGGTGTGTTCCATAACGCCTACGGTCCCGACAAAGCGTGGTGCTTCGATCCGGCCTTAGCGGGCGGCGGCGCCTTTCTCGATCTGGGCGTGCACCTGGTGGACTTGATCCTCCATTCGCTCGACTGCCCCGAGGCCGAGATCGCCGACATAACGGCGTGGCGGCGGGACCTCGCCGATCATCCCGGAATCGACGGCTTCACCGCCCTCAACTTCCACCTTGCCCGCGGACCGCGCTGCCGCATCATGACAAGCTGGCACGCGCACACCGGCAAGGATTGCGACTTCCGCCTGACCCTTTTCGGAAGCGAAGGAACGGGCGAAATCCGCAACACCGGCGGCAGCTTCTTCGACTTCGAGTTCCTCCGAAAAACCGGCCGCAACGAAGAGATCCTCGCGGCCGACCATCGCGAGTGGATGGACCGCGGCATCATCGCCTGGTCCCGCCGCCTGGCCGAGATGAAAAGCTACAACGCATCCGCCGAAATCAACCGCCGCATCGCAAAGATCGTGGACGCCGTTTACGATCGCTAACGCCTGCTGCGGATCGCCCGTGTCAATGTAGGTCACTCGCTCCGCGCGTGACCAACCGCTTGCGCAGCAAGCGAAGCAGCGGCAATCAGCGCCTCGCTACGCTCGCCGTTGGTTACTCGCTCCGCGAGTGACCCACATTCGCGTCTCGCCGGAGGCGCAAGCCCAAGTAGCGCGTATAATCGTCGGCATAATCAGAAGCCCGATGCGTAAGCGAGGGACGGTTCCCCGACACCGCCGAAACCAGGCGCCCTCGAATCTCTCCCTCGCTTACGCGTCGGGCTACCATTCCCACCGCCGACCCAACTCCGCCCCGCAGGGACGCGCGACAATAGCCCACCGATTCATCGGTGGGTCCGCTTTTGAGCGCCTGTGCGCAGGCTTTCGGCGCGATATGGTAAAGGGTTCAATTCACGTCCCCAAGGAGATGCTGCTATGCCACGATTAGGAATCTACTCAGTGCTG
>JAHWKS010000199.1 GCA_019347795.1 Planctomycetota bacterium
CTACCGGCGCGGCCGTAGCCTTCCTGATCGCCCGCTACCTGGCCCGCGAGCGGGTCCGTCGTTATCTGGAGCGCTCCCCCAGGCTGGCCGCCGTCGATGAGGCGATTGGCCAAAAGGGGTGGAAGATTGTGGCCCTGTTGCGGCTTTCGCCCGCCGTGCCGTTTAATCTCCAAAACTATCTTTACGGCGTGACGGCGGTTCGCTTCTGGCCCTACGTGCTGGCGAGTTGGATCGCTATGCTTCCCGGCACCTTTCTCTATGTCTACTTGGGATCGCTCGGCGCCGCCGCGGCGCAAGAGGGGCCGGGCGCCAGCGCCGGACAGTGGGCCATGCGCATCGTCGGCCTGTTGGCCACCGTGGCGGTGACTGTGTACATCACGCGGCTGGCCCAACGGGCGATTCGCGAGAAGACCGCGATCGAGGAGAAGCCGCCCGAGTCGGAAGGCCCGGCGCCGTCCCCAGAAGCGCCCCGAAGCGCAGAAACGGCGGGCTGGCCGTGGGGCGCTCTGGCCGCCGCCGCCGCCGCTGTCGTCGTGCTGACGCTGGCGGTTTGGGCGCAGGCTCGCCAGGACACGGTCCGAGAGGCCATCGCCGGAATGTTGGGCTTGCCGCCGATGGTCAAGTCCGAGGAAAAATACGAGCCCAAGTCGCACGGGCCGACCTTCGACCATTCCACCTTCGAGCAATTGGTGAAGAAGCACGTCGATCCGGACGGCTGGGTCGACTACGAGGGACTGCAAGGCGACGCGGCGCAGCTCGACCGCTACCTCGCGGAACTCGCCGACGCGCCGTTCGAGGACCTGGGCCGCGACGAAAAGCTGGCGCTGCTCATCAACGCCTACAACGCCTTTACGCTGCGGCTGATCCTGGACCATTATCCCCTGGAGTCGATTAAGGACATTCCCGAACCGAAGCGGTGGGAAGCCGAGCGGTGGAAGGTCGGTCCGCACACCTGGACCCTCAACCAGATCGAGCACGAGCAGATCCGCCCCAACTTCCGCGAGCCGCGGATCCACTTCGCGCTGGTCTGCGCCGCGGTCGGCTGTCCGCCGCTGCGCCAAGACGCGTACACCGGAGAGCGCCTGGAAGAGCAACTGGCCGAACAGACCGAATATGTTCACACGCATCCGCGGTGGCTCCGCTTCGACGCCGAACGAAATGTTGTCCACCTGACGGAACTCTACCAGTGGTATGGGACCGACTTCGAGCAGTACGCCCCCTCGGTTCTTGACTACGCGGCCCGCTACGCGCCCGAGTTAAAGAAGGCGCTGGACTCACCAGTCCCGCCGCGCATCGAATGGATCAAATACGACTGGGCGCTCAACAGCCCGGAGAACAAGCCCGCCCGGAACGCCGCCTCGGACGACTGAGTTCATTCAACGTCGTAGCCGGCGGCGTAAATCCGCTCTTTCAGCTCCGACGCGTCTACGTCCCGCTTGACCGTGACCCGCACGACGCCGGAGCGGGCGTCGGCCTGGGCCGATTCGACCGCATCGTGTTGCCGCAGGGCCATCGAGAGCGCCTGCTCGCATCCCTGACAGCTCATGCCGGATACGCGGAGTTCAATTTCGCACGCCTTGCCGGTCTCTTCGCGTCTCTTTTGGTCAGCCATAATCCATGCTCCTATTGGTCGAGGTTCTCCATTCACAAACGTCAATACTGGGTCTTCAGCTCCCCGGTTTGCTTGTCGAGGATCAGCCGGTTCACCAGCGAGTCGTCCTGGGTCGTCACATCGATTTCGTACGCGGCGGCCGTCTCCTCCACGTCGCCGACTTTCAAGTGGGGATTGCCCAAGGACCGCAAATACTGCGCGGCCCGCTCCCGCGCCTGTTCTGTAGTGCGGGGGTTCGAGATGGGCGGGGCGGCGCTGGAGGGAGCGGCTTGTCCGCCGCTCATGCCCTGATTCATCATGCCGCCCATGCCGCCGCCCATCATCATTTGCATGCAGGGACACATCATCATCCCGCCGGTCGCGGGTGCGCCCCCCATAATTCCGCCGCCCGGTGCAGCGGCGACAGAGGGCGACTGCGCGGCCTGCGGCGTCTGCCCCCCCATTGCGAGACCTGGGGACGAAGCGGTCGGATCGCTCGTGGCGGACCCAGGCATCGGCCGCTCCTCCGGCCCAGCGGCCGCGCCGTCCTCCATCGTCGGCTGGGCCGTGGGCGGCGCCGCCGACTGATAGGCCAGGGTCATCAGCGCCATGACCACCGCCGCCGTTCCCGTGACCATCAGGTTGCGAAGCATCTTCTTGCCTTTCAATAAAGGAACCTCAAGCGGCCGGTTTTCCTTTCGACGATGATCCAGTTCACCAGGGAGTCCTCGTTCGTCACGACCTCGACCTCGTACGAGACCGCGGATGGAATGACCCTGCCGATCTTCAAATGGGGGTTCCCCTGAGAAGCCAAATAGTGCTCGGCCCGTTCCCGGACTTCGTCGCGGGTCATCGGTTTTGATAAGGGGAGAAGCGTCTTGCCGCCCGTCACGCCGTTCATCATCATCTTCATGCAAGGGCACATGACGCCGTCTGTTGGTCGCGGCTCTTCGTTGGCGGGGGACAACGGCTCCTCGTCATACGGCGCCCCCCAGGCGATCCATTGCTCCAGGGCCGCAGTCTCCGCCGCCGACAGCGGGTTCATTTCGGGCGGCATTTCACCCGCTGTCACGAGTTGATACAAGAGGCTTTCCTGGGGCCTGCCGGGCGCCATCGCCTCGCCGCTGTCGCCCCCAGCCAGGGCCGCCGACCGGCGGCTCAGGTCCAGGCCCCCTTCCCGCCGGTCCGCGTTGTGGCACTTCAAGCACTTGCCGGCGAGCAGCGGGCGAATCTGTCGGCGAAAAAGCTCCAGTGCCTGCGGCGACGGCGCGGCTTCCGGCGCCTGGGTTCGCTGGCCAACCGTCGAGGGCTGGGCCTGCGGCGCCACCAGCGCCGACGCCCAAACCAACCCGCCCAGGAGCAAGAACGCCGCTCCTGTCGTCAGAAGGCTGCGGACCATGACTCTCCTTTCAGTTGAGCCGTCTCAAGTCGAGGCAAAGGATCTGTTGTTCATCGCGAAGATAGAGCTTGCCGCCGGCCAGCGTGGGCGCGGTCCAGCAGCGACGGCGCGAGATGCGGAGCGAGGCCTGCTCGCGGTAGTCCGCCGGCGTGGCCTCGGCCAGGGCCAACTTGCCGTTCTCGCCAAGGATGATCAGGCGTCCGTCGGCCACAAGGAGCGAACCTTTGCGGAAGCCCTTGGCCCGCCACTTCACTTCGCCAGTGCGAAAATCCATGCAGGCCAGTTGTGTCTCGTCGAAGCCGTAGAGATGGCCCTGGTAAAGGACGCTGGCGCCGAAGTGGTTGCGCATCTGGTCGTGCTCGTACACGGGCTGGACCTCCAGCGCATCGCCTTCTTTGCGCACGACCTTCAACAACGCGCATCCGCGATCATAGCCCGACGAGATGAATACGTAATCTTCCGCGACCACGGGCGTGGCGATGTTGCAATCCATCAGCGTGGACCAGGGATATCGCCAGTACAGGCGGCCGTCCTTGGGCGCCACGCTCACCAGGGCCTCCGCCGTGAAAAAGAGGACCTGCCGCACGCCTGCGGCCGTCGTAACGACCGGCGACGCATAGCCGGGGCGATCGTTCAGTGCTTTCCAGCGCAGCTCGCCGGTGTACTTGTCGAACGCGGCCAGGGAGGCGCCGGCGGGGCCGCCGGGATGGGTGAGCACCAATTCACCATCGACCAGGGGCGAAAACGACACGCCCCAGGTTGGTATGCGTCCGCCCAATTCTTGGATCAGGTCGCGGCGCCAGATCTTTTCGCCGGCGGCTGCGTCAAGGCAGTGCAAAATGCCCGTGGCGCCGACGGTATAGACACGGCCTGCATCGAGTGTCGGCGTGGAGCGCGGACCGGAGCCTTGATCGCTCACAAACTTGGCCGGATAAACGAACCGCCACAGTTCTTCACCGGTCTCGGCGCTCCAACAGACGACGGCCTCACGGTTGCCGTCTTGCAGAAGCGTATAAAGGCGGCCCTCGGCGACCGCCAGCCCCGAATAGCCCGCGCCGGACGCCGCCCGCCACAAGACGTTCGGGCCTTTTTCGGGCCAGTCGGTCAACAGGCCGGTTTCTCGCGAAACGCCGTCGCGGTTCGGCCCGCGCCACTGCGGCCAGGCTCCTGTTTCCGAGGCGGCTGAGCGGTCGACGGGCGGCGCCTGTTTTCGATCGCCTAGGAGTTCCGCATCGCGGATGACCTCACGCTGCGAGACTCCAAGTCCGAAAGCGACCAGAGCGACAGCGAAAGCGCCCAGGCCGAGCGAGGCCGCCCAGAAAGGTGGATTCGCGAGTTGTCGTGGCGTCTTCATCCGATCAACTCCCGTTGGAGTTCAGGCTTTAGCCTGTTTTCTTGGAGGACGGCCTGGAAAGGCGGTCCTATGCAGGCTAAAGCCTGGACTCCAACCCCCATTGCGGCTTTCGATCGCTTGCCTCCTTGAGCTGCTCCAACTCCTTCTGCAGTTGCTGAAACTCCTGTTCGAGCTGCTGCCGCCATTGTTCCTGCACATCGCCGGTCTGCGGCTGCGGCGTGGGAGCGGACTGCGAATTCATGGCGGGCGCCTGATTCATTTGGCTCATTCCGCCTCCCATCATCATGCCCATCATGGGGCACATGCCCATCATCGGGCGCTGCGGCATCATTTGCATCCCCGGCGGCTGCGCCTGGCCCATCATGGGCCCGGGCTGCGGCTGCGGCACCGGCGCCTGGGCTTGTTGCGGGACCTGCATTTGCGGCTGAAGCGCGGCCCCTTGTCCACTCGCCGCGCCGGGCTGCGACTGCGTCATGCGGCGCCCTTGCGCGTCGGCCTGCGGCTCTTGGGCCATTTGCGGCTGCGTGGACTCCGGGACGGCCGCCTGATAGGCGAGCACAAAGCCGCCCATTACGGCCGCCGCCACGCCGGTCACGATCACGTTGCGTAACATGGTTTCTCCTTTCGTCCGGAACGCCGACTACGCTCGGCCGGCACGGCGGGCGCCCTGTGGCCGACGACCGGGCCGTCGCGATTCCTCCGCCTCTCGGCTGCGTGGTTGCCGCTCGGCCGCCTGTCTCAAAAGCCGCCCGCCGAAGGAATTGGCCAGCACCGAGGTCACGCTCGCGGCCATGGCGATCATCGCCCAGATGGGATGGACCAGTCCGGTCGTCGCCAGCGGAACGCCGATGCCGTTGAAGGAAAAAGCCAGCGCCAAGTTCTGCACCGTCTTTTTGTACGAGTTCTTGCCGATTTCAAAGGCATCGACGACCGCGCCGAGCCGCTCGCCGATGAGCACCACGTCGGCCGATTCAATGGCGATATCGGTCCCCGCCCCGATGGCGATTCCCACGTCGGCCTGCATCAGCGCCGGGGCGTCGTTGATCCCGTCGCCCACCATCGCCACCCGAAAGCCTTGACTCTGCAGGTCGCGCACCACTTCGGCCTTGCCTTGCGGCAGCACCTCGGCGCGGTAATCCCGGATGCCGACCTGTTCGGCTACGGCCCGGGCGGTCCGCTCGTTGTCGCCGGTGAGCATCACCGGCTCCAGGCCGCTCTCCCGCATCCGCCGAATCGCTTCCTTGGCGTCCGGTTTGAGCTGGTCGGCGATGGCCACGAGCGCGGCGAGCTTACCCTCGACGGCCAGCGCCACGACCGTATTGCCTTGCTCCTGCAAGGCCCGCAGTTGGTCCTGGGCGGCGCCGAAATCGACGTTCTTCTCTCGAAGAAAAGCCGGCTTGCCAATCGCCAGGCATCGCCCATCGACTGTGGCCGTCACGCCCTTGCCCGCCGCCGCCTGAAAGTCCTCCGCGGCGGGGATCCTAATGCCTTCCTGTTCTGCCGCCTCGACGATCGCTCGCCCGAGCGGATGCTCCGAGTGGGCCTCGGCCGCCGCGGCCAGACGCAGCATCTCGTTCACGCTCTCCTCGTTCAGCGGCACAACGTCCACCACGGCCGGTTCGCCCCGCGTGATGGTGCCGGTCTTGTCCAGCACCATCTTTTTCACTTCCTTGAGCACCTGAAACGCCTCGCCGGAGCGCATCAAGATTCCCCGCTCGGCGGCCATGCCTCCGCCGCGGATCATCGCCAGCGGCGTGGCCATGCCCAGCGCGCAAGGATAGCCCATCACCAGCACGGCGAGCGTGGCCAGCAGCGCCCGCGTCCACTGCGGCTCGCCGGCGAACAGGGCCGCGCCGATCGTCCAGATCAAGAACGCCGCCACGGCAAAGGCCAGCACCCCCGGCACAAAATACTTCAGCACCTGATCCACCAGGACCAAAACGCCCGGTTTCAAGGCCCTCGCCTCTTCCACCTGCCGCGCCACCTGCTGGACGAAGCCTTCCGCGCCGACCTTGGTGACGCGGATCAGGAGCGTCCCCGACTGCACCAGGGACCCGCCGATCACTTCGTCCCCCGCAGTCTTTTCCTGCGGGATCGACTCGCCGGTCACCAGGTGCTCGTCCACGCCCGAGGCGCCCTCCTCCACCTGACCGTCGAGCGGAACCGACTCGCCGGGGCGGACCCGCACCAGTTCGCCGACTTCAACTTCCTCGACCGGAACGTCGATTTCCCGCCCCTCGCGAACCACGCTGGCGGTGGGCGGCACGAGCTCCAGCAGCTTGCGGACCGACTGCGAAGCCCGCGTCCGCACCACCAGCGAGACGTACGCCGAAAGGATGTGATAGGTGTTAATGAACACGACTACGCCGAAGAAGTCGAACAACACCGGGTAGTCGACGCCCAGCAGATCCGACAGCGGCGAGGCGGGAAACTCAACCACGTAGGCCAGGAACCCGCCAAGCAATCCGGCGATCGCTCCCAATTCCATCAACACGTGCTGATTGAGGATCCCGCGCTTGAGGCTGGCGTAGGCCATGTTCAGGAAATGCCAGCCGGGGCCGAACATCGTCGAGAGGGCCAGCGTCGGCGTCAGCCAGATCAGAAAGGGCCAGGCCCGCTCCATGTTGAGCAGGTCGAGCCACATCAGCACCATGAAGTTGAAGGCGATAGCGGCGAAGGCGGCGGCCAGCAGCAGGTTGTTGCGTCCGGCGCGCAGCTCCGCTTCCTTCTCTTCGAACGTCCGCTCCTTGCCCACGTCGCGGACCGTGTAGCCGATCTCCCGCAGCGTCTGCTTTAAGTCGCTCGGCATAACCAGCGCCGGATCGTACGTGATCAGGGCCTCTTCATGGGCCATGTTCACGCTGGTCTCCTCCACCCCCTCCATGCGCCCCAACGCCTTGGTGATCGTGGCCACGCAGAACGAACACTCCATTCCGCCGATCTTGACCTGGAGTTTTTCCAGGCCCCTGGGATGACCTGACTCGTCGAACGATTCCGCCTCCCGGGTGACCTCATGCCGCCGACGGCGCTCCGGCTCGGGCCGAGCTTCGGCCTCGCGGCGAACTGCCGGCTCGCGGCGGACTTCCGGCTCCCGGGGAGCTTCCGGCTCCCGGCGAGCTTCTGACTTGGGGCGGGGGCGATCCGCTTCCAAAACCGCCGCCTCGCCGTTGCGGTGCGGCGCCGCTTCTTCCTCCGCCGTCTCCATGTGATAACCCATCTTTCGGAGCCTGGTGCGAATCTGGCCCGGTTCGGTGCGCCCGCTGTCGAACTGCACCCGGATGTGCTGCGTCTCGGCGCTGGCGCCCACCTCCGTGACGCCATCCACCTGCCGCAAGACCTTTTTGACGCGGCTCTCGCACCCCTCGCAGTGCAGCTTCGGCTCGCCGGTGACGACGAACTCGATGGTCGAAAGCGACGGCGACTCGGCCCGCATGCTTTGTCACTCCTGTTTCCTCAAATGAATCGCTGGACCACGAACGCGATTCCCAAGACGATGAACAGAACACCCGAGCCTTTCTCGACCCACGGCCGCCAGCGGGCGAACCCGCGCAGGTCCTTCAGAAGTCCCGTAAAAGCCCCCGCCAGGACCAACGGCAAACCGCGCACCAGGGCGAACACAAACAGCAACCCCGCCCCGAACCAGGCGTTTCCCACGCTCCCGGCGTAGAGCAG
>JAHWKS010000200.1 GCA_019347795.1 Planctomycetota bacterium
GCGGCATGGGCGGCATGGGCGGCATGGGCGGCATGGGCGGCATGGGCGGCATGGGAATGGGAGGCATGGGCGGCATGGAAGGCATGATGTAGTCCTCTCCCGGTTAGCGACGGGGCTTGCCCCGTGCGGAAACAACTTTCGCAATCACACATTCAACATGTTAAACACTCAAACACCTCAAACATATTCACAAGGAAACGTCGAAACATGGCAACCAAACTTCGCCCCCTGGATGATCGCGTGGTGGTCGAGCCGCTCGAGGCCGAGGAAGTGACCGCCGGCGGGATTGTGCTTCCCGACGCCGCCAAAGAGAAGCCGCAGCGCGGCAAGGTGATCGCCATCGGCCCGGGCAAGCTGCTCGATAACGGCGCCCGCGGGACGCTCTCGATCTCCGTCGGCGACGAAGTGATCTTCGGCAAGTGGGGCGGCACGGAGATCGAAGTAGACGGCGACGAGATCAAGATTCTTCGCGAAAGCGACATTCTGGCGAAGGTGGTGGGGTGACTAAAGTCGCTTCGCGTGCGCAAATAGCCGGAGACCAACGCGTCTCCGGTCGCCGACGCGAGCAACAACGCCGCAATACCGGAGACGCGTTGGTCTCCGGCTAATTCCCACGCTTCGATTGAACGAATAACGCAACTCAAATCACCATAAGGACCTTTTAACGTGGCCAAACAATTGCTCTTTCAGGATCACGCCCGCAGCAAGCTGCTGGAAGGCGTGAATAAGCTGGCCAACGCCGTAGCGGTGACCATGGGCCCGACGGGGCGGAACGTGATCATCGCTAAGTCGTTCGGCGGCCCGAAGGTGACCAAGGACGGCGTCTCGGTGGCCAAGGAAATTGAGCTGGAAGACCGCTTTGAGAACATGGGCGCCAAGCTCGTGGTCGAAGTTGCCCAGAAGACTTCCGACATCGCCGGCGACGGCACCACCACCGCCACGGTGTTGGCCCGCGAGATTTACAAGGAAGGGCTGCGGAACATCGTGGCCGGCAGCAACCCGGCGGCCCTTCGCCGCGGCATCGAGCAGGCGGTCGAGGCGGTCGAGGCGAAGCTGGCCGACATGGCCCGCCCCGTCTCCAGCCCCGAGGAGGTGACCCAGGTCGGCGCCATCAGCGCCAACAACAACCGGGCGGTGGGCGAGATGCTCTCCGAGGCCCTGCAGAAGGTCGGCAAGCACGGCGTGATCACCCTCGAGGAAGGCAAGACCACGCAGACGGAAGTCAAATACGTGGACGGCATGCAGTTCGACAAGGGCTTCATCTCCCCTTACTTCATCAACCGCCCGGCGGAGATGGATTGCTTCCTGGAGGACTGCTACATCCTTCTGCACGAGAAGAAGATCAGCAACCTCCGCGACCTGATCCCGCTGTTGGAGCAGACCAGCCAGACCGGCAAGCCGCTGTTGCTCGTGGCCGAAGACGTGGACGGCGACGCCTTGACGCTCCTGGTGGTGAACAAGCTCCGCGGTTTGCTCAACGTGTGCGCGGTGAAGGCCCCCGGCTTCGGCGATCGCCGCAAAGCGATGCTGGGCGATATGGCCGTGCTCACCGGCGGCACGCTCATCAGCGAAGACCTCGGGATCAAGCTGGAGAACGTCACGCTGGAGCATCTCGGCCGGGCCGGACAGGTGACGGTGGACAAGAACGCCACCACGATCGTCGAGGGCGCCGGCGACAAGAAGGAGATCGAGAAGCGCGTCGCCCAGCTCAATCGCCAGATCGAGCAGAGCGACAGCGAGTACGACAAGGAGAAGTTCCAGGAGCGCGTCGCCAAGCTCTCCGGCGGCGTGGCGGTGATCTCGGTCGGCGCCGAGACCGAGACCGACATGAAGCAGGAGAAGGATCTTGTGGAAGACGCCCTGCACGCCACGCGTGCGGCGGTCGAAGAGGGAATTCTGACCGGCGGCGGCGTGGCGCTTCTGCGATGCCAGCCGGCGGTCGATAAGGTGATCAAGTCGCTGGAAGGGGATGAGCGGATCGGCGCCCAGATCGTCCGCCGGGCGCTGGAGTCCCCCCTGCGGCAGATCGCCAACAACTGCGGCCGGGACGGCGCCGTGGTGGCCGACGAGGTGCGCGACCAGGCCGAGAACATCGGCTACGACGCCAACACCGGCGAGTACGTGGACATGTACAAGGCCGGCATCAGCGACCCGGTGAAGGTGGTTCGCACCGCGCTCTCCAACGCGGCCAGCATCTCGGCCTTGCTGCTCACGACCGAGACGATGGTCACGAACCTGGAGCAGGAAGACAAAGACAAGCGGCGCGTCGAAGGGGCGGTTCGCTAGTCCCGCCGGCTCGCTGATTACCATAGCTCCCCGGGCGCGCCGGACCGCAAGATCCGCCGCGCCCGTGTTGTTGTTGTGAAGCTCCCGACTGCCGAGCGGAACTCGGCGCGCGTGGCGCGGCGCCGGGAGTTCGGTCAGGAGTCAGGGGTCAGGAGTCAGTGGCTCCGAACCAATCAGCGATTCGTGCCCCCTGACTCCTGACCCCTGACCGGCCCCGTCACCTGCAGTCCGTAGCGCCGCCCCCTGACCGGCGCCGTCATCTGCAGTCCGTCGCGCGTATAATTCAACGACCGCCTCAATGCCCGCATCGCCCACAATGGAAAAACGCGATTACTACGAAGTGCTCGGCGTGGCGCGGACCGCCACGCAGGCCGAGATCGCCGCGGCGTATCGCAAGCGGGCCATCAAGTAC
Source organism: Planctomycetota bacterium (assembly GCA_019347795.1). Lineage (GTDB taxonomy): Bacteria > Planctomycetota > Planctomycetia > Pirellulales > Pirellulaceae > JAHWKS01. The sequence goes on from JAHWKS010000200.1 coordinate 2,699, forward strand.
CATCCCGATCACACCAAAGAAGAAGGGGCGGCCGAGAAGTTTAAGGAGTGCGCAGAGGCGTTCGAGATTCTCAACGACGCGCAGAAACGGGCCATCTACGATCAGTACGGCCACGCGGGCTTGCAGCGGGCCGGCGCGGGGCCGCAGTATCACGACGTCGAGGATATCTTCGACGCCTTCAGCGACTTCTTCGGCGGCGGCGTTTTCGGCGATGTTTTCGGCGGCGGGCGAAGGCGCGGTCGGCGCGTTCGCCGCGGGGCCGACGTTCGCTGCGACGTGACGCTCAACCTGGAGGAGGCGGCATTCGGCGTCCAGAAGACGGTCGAGTTCGATCGTAATGAGCCGTGCGGCGAATGCGGCGGATCAGGAAGCGCTCCCGGATCCCAGCCGCAGCAATGCCCCCGCTGTCACGGCCATGGGCAGATCGTGCAGTCGGCCGGCATATTGCGCGTGCAGACAACCTGTCCCCAGTGCAGCGGCGCAGGCGTAGTCGTCACCGATCCCTGCCGCAACTGCCGGGGACGCGGCGCGGTGTCGGTGCGGCGGAAGATGGATGTCGCGATTCCCGCCGGCGTCGATGACGGCATGCAGGTGCGGCTGGGCGGCGAAGGAGAGCCCAGCCAAAGCGGCGGACCGCCCGGCGACTGCTACTGCTTCGTCCATGTCCGTCCGCACTCGCTCTTCCAGCGCGACGGCGTGCACCTGATCCTTCGCCTTCCGATCACCTATAGCCAGGCGGCGTTGGGCGCCGCGGTCGAGACGCCCACGCTCCGCGGACGCGAGGAGATTGAGATTCCCGCCGGCACGCAGTCGGGCGAGGTGTTCCGCCTGCGAGGCAAAGGCGTCCCCGACCCGCGCGGCGGCCGCACGGGCGACCTGCTCGTGCAGACGTACATCGAGGTCCCCAAGAAACTGTCCAAAAGCCAGCAGGAGGTGCTTCGCAAGCTGGCCGAGCTCGAGCACGCCGAGGTGGCCCCCGAGCGAAAGAGCTTTCTGGAGAAGATTCGCGAGTACTTCACGAGCCGCGAGGAGGACGCCTCCGCCCGTGGCGAAGATTCATAACCGAACGTCATCATGGAACCTCAAGATAAGCACGAACCAGAGACGCAATCGTCGCAGTCGCCTCCCTCGCCGAATGGCGGCTCGGCCGAGACCGCCACGGCGCCCGATACGCAAGAGCTGGAGCGGCTTCAGGCCGATTTGAACGAAGCCCAAGCGCAGATGCTGCGGGCGCAGGCGGAGCTGGACAACTTCCGCAAGCGGATCCGGCGGGATATGGAGGAGGAGCGCCGCTTCGCCGCCGCCCCGCTGCTGCGCGACCTGTTCCCCGCGCTGGACAACCTGGAGCGAGCCGTCGAAGCGGCCGGCAAAAATGAAGGCGCCGCGGGTCTGGTTGACGGCGTGATAATGGTCGTCCAACAGATCGGCCAAATCTTGGAGCAGCACGGCTGCCGCCGCATCCCCGCCAAGGGGGAAGCGTTCGATCCGCACGTGCACGAGGCGATCACGCAGCAGCCTAGCGACGAGCATCCGGCCGGCGTCGTGATGCTGGAAACCCGCAGCGGCTATCAACTCCACGACCGCGTCCTTCGCCCCGCCCAAGTCATCATTTCTTCCGGGCCGCCGCGTCCGCAAGAAGAAACCTAACTCCACGACCGCGTCCTTCGCCCGGCCCAAGTCATCATCTCCACCGGACCGCTCCCGCAGCCGAGGACCATGGCGAGCGGAGCGACTTCAACTGCGGTTGCCGCGGAGCTGTTGCTCGACGTACTTCGCCAGGAGATCGGTTTCCAGGTTCACGGCGTCCCCTTCCTTCAGCCCGCCGAGCGTGGTGACCTCGAGCGTGTGCGGGATCAGCGCGACGCTGAATCGCTCCGCCTCGACCGCCACCAGCGTCAGGCTTACCCCGTCCACGGCGATCGAGCCTTTGCTCGCCATCTGCCGCGTCAGGCGAGCGGGAACGCGGAACCACAGCGTCGCCCAGCCTCCCTCGTCCGTGCGGCGGTCGAGCCGGCCCAGAGCGTCGATGTGTCCCGTGACGAAGTGCCCTCCTAGCGAATCACCCACCTTCAGGGAACGCTCCAGGTTCACCTGCCGGCCGGGCGCCAGCGATCCGAGGTTCGTCCGGGAAAGTGTCTCGCTCCCCGCCTCGAACTCCGCCAGCCCTTCCGAGGCGGACACCACGGTGAGACAGCAACCGTTGATCGCGATGCTGTCCCCCACCTGAGCGTCTCGCAGCACGACGTCCTGCCGCACCGCAAGCCGCACCCCCGGCGGCGCCGGATGCACATGCTCAACAACGCCCATCGCTTCCACGAGTCCGGTGAACATAGTGCCTAACTCGTCGCTACGCCGATCCTCGGACAAAATCTCTTCATCGAGCACTCGTCGCACTTCGGCTTGCGGGCGATGCAGATTCTGCGGCCGTGATGGATCAGCCGGTGCGAGAAGTCGATCCATTCTTTCTTGGGCACGAGCTCCATCAGTTCCCGCTCGATCTTCACCGCGTCTTTCTCCTGCGTCAGCCCGAGCCGCCGCGTGATGCGGGCGACGTGCGTATCGACCACTACGCCCGAGGGAATCCCGAAGGCGGTTCCCAGCACCACGTTCGCCGTCTTGCGTCCCACGCCCGGCAACGCCACCAGCGACTCCAGGTCCTGCGGGACCTCGCCGCCGTGCAGCTCCATCAGCTTTTGGCAGCAGGCCTTAATCGCCTTGGCCTTGTTGCGGAAAAACCCCGTTGGTTTAATGGCCTTCTCCAATTGCGGCAAATCGACCTCGGCAAACTCGGCGGCCGTGGGGTATTCTTGAAAGAGGGTCCGGGTGACGATGTTCACCTGCTTGTCGGTGCACTGGGCCGAGAGGATCGTCGCCACCAGCAGTTGCACCGGCGTTGCAAACTCCAAGGCGCACGTGACGTCGGGGTAATCCTTCGCCAACGCCCGGACGGCCTTGCGGGCTTGCGATTTGGTCGGAGAGACGGGCATAAACGGCTCTGATAAACGATTGACTTTGTCCCGCACGAGCGATAGATTCAACACAGCACGCGTTGGGGGTGTGCAGCGTCCAACCTTTTCTTGATGAGGGGTCCTCTCCATGGGTTATGAAAATCCGTATCAGTCGCCTTACGCGGGTAGCTATGCTCCCACGGCCGAGCTGGCCGACACGCACGAGCGGGCGGCGTTCATCCGCCGCACGTACGCGCACCTGACGGGCGCCATCTTCGCCTTCGCGGCGATCGAAGCGGTCATTTTCACGCTGGTTCCTGCAGAAGCCATCTTTCGGTTCACGATGACCGTCGCCGGTCCCTGGAGCTGGCTGATTCTGCTGGGCGGCTTCATGATCGTGAGCTGGGTCGCCCGCTCTTGGGCCCAGAACTCCACATCGCGGCAGACCCAGTATATGGGATTGGGGCTATACGTCGTGGCCCAGGCGATCATTTTCGTCCCGCTGCTGTGCATCGCGCAGACGTATACGAGGGATCCGTGGCTGATTCCTTCGGCGGGGATCATCACGCTGCTTACCTTTGGAGGTCTGACGGCGGCGGTGTTCCTTACCCGGAGCGACTTCTCCTTCCTCGGTATGTACTTGGCGCTCGGAGGCCTGGTGGCCATCGGCCTCGTGGTCTGCGGCATCTTCATGGGATTTTCGCTGGGGATCTGGTTCTCGGTGGCGATGGTCGCCCTGGCGTGCGGCTACATTCTGTATGACACGTCGAACGTGCTGCACCATTACCGCACCGATCAGCACGTGGCGGCGTCGTTGGCGCTGTTCGCCTCGGTGGCCCTGCTGTTCTGGTACGTGATCCGCATCCTGATGTACCTCAACGGCCGGGAATAGCATTTCGTTGACCGGTTTTTTGGCGCGTCCTACAATCGAGGTAGGGGCCGATGGCGCCTCTGCCTCGCTTGTCTGGACTCGCCTTTTTTTATGGAATCTCCCGCCGCGCGGCCAATGCCGGATGATGCTCCGGCCCGCGAACTGAGCCGCCGGATGCAAGCGCGCCGCGTGGCGCCGGCGTGGCTGATGTCGGTTGTGACGCATCTGACGTTGGCGCTGGTTTTGGCGTTTACCGTGCGGGCGGTTCCTCGCGGAGCGGCGGTCGAGCCGGATCGCACCGCCGGAATTGCGCTGGTCCAGAATGTCCGCGGCGAGCGCGATTATTTCCGCGAGCCGGGCGACTCCAGCGAGCAGCTTGCCGCAACCGATTCGGCCGCGCCTCCCAGCGCCGCCGAAGCGCTCCCCTCGGCCGATCGCCCGCCGATCGAGATTGCCGGGCTGTTGCCCTCGGGGGACGAGTCGCTCGCGTCTGCGGCCGAGTTGGGAGACGCGATTCCCGGCGCCGACGGGTTCACGGCCGGTCCGGCCCGCTCGAAGGATTTCGGCGGCGGCGTGCAGACGGAAGTCTTCGGCGTGCAGGGGAACGGGACGAAGTTCGTCTACGTCTTCGACCGCTCCAGCAGCATGAACGGCTTCGAGGGGCGCCCGCTGGCCGCGGCCAAGCGCGAGCTGATCGCCAGCCTGGCCGACCTGGCGCCGGTGCACCAGTTTCAGATCGTCTTCTACAACGACCGCATCACCGTCTGCAATCCGAACCCGGGCCTGGCGCCGAAGCTGCTCTACGGCAACGATCGCGACCGGCAGGCGGCGGCCGACTTCGTCCGAAGCATCACCGGCGCCGGCGGCACGCGGCACTTCGAGCCGCTGATGACGGCGCTGCGGATGGGACCCGACGTGATCTTCTTCCTCACGGACGCCGAAGAGCCTTCGCTCAGCGCCGACGAGTTGGCGAAGATTCGAGCGGTGAATCGCCGTCACGAAGCGAGCATCCATACCGTGGAGTTCGGCGTCGGCCCTTTCCGCGGCGAGGAGAATTTCCTGGTGAAGCTCGCCCGGCAGAACCACGGGCGACACGCCTACGTCGATGTGACCCGCCTCCCCGCCGGACCATGAGAAACCTCGCAACGACAACCGTCTCGCTTTCGCTGCTGGCGTTCACGCTTACGGCCAGCGCGATTGCCGAAGACGCCGTGATCGTCGCCACGGGACAAGACGGACAGACCCGCGTGCGGCGAACCGGCGAAATTCTCGACTTCACAGGACAAACGCTCACGCTGCGAACCACCACCGGCGCCGAAGCGGCGATTCCCGCGGACCGCGTGATCGATATCGAGACGGAATGGACGGCGCCGCATCGCCGCGGCGACGAGTTTTTCGCCGAGGACAAATTCGCGGAAGCGCTCGAGCAGTATCGCGAGGCGGCCCGGCAGGAGACGCGGCCGTGGGTCCGCCGGCGTCTGCTCGCCCAAGCGGTG
>JAHWKS010000201.1 GCA_019347795.1 Planctomycetota bacterium
TAGCTCGACGAAGATTCCGAGAAAGTCTTCGAGCATCACAGTCTTTCGGAGATCGCAGACGACGATGAGAACGAACAACGGCTGGAGGAGCGCCGCCGGCGAGCTGAAAACTGGATCGCTCCTATTGTGGTCACTACGAATGTCCAATTTTTCGAAAGTCTGTTTTGCAATCAGCCTGGCCGCTGTCGAAAACTGCATAACGTGGCGCGAAGTGTCGTAGTTCTCGACGAGTGCCAAACCGTGCCGCCGTCCCTGGTGGCGCCGACCTGTTCAATGCTCGGGCAACTTACCGAGCACCTGAATTGCACCATCGTCCTCTGCACCGCGACGCAGCCGATGTGGGAAAGACGTACCGGCTTTGCCGAGGGTTTGCACACGGTGCGGCAGGCGGCGCCGGCGTCGCTCGAATTGTTTCGGCGCCTTCGACGCACCCAAGTTACATGGCCCGCGGCTTCCGAGCCGCCATGGGATTGGCCACGCGTGGCGGACAAAATCCCGGAAGATACAGCGGCGCTTTGCGTCGTGAACACGAAGCGAGCGGCGCTGCAGTTGTTTGAGGAGTTGAAGGCGCGCGGCCGCATGGGCTTAGTACACCTATCGACCAACATGTGCCCGGCCCACCGTTTGAAAATCCTCGACGAAGTTCGTCGTCGCCTGCTGGTGAGCCAACCTTGCACATTGGTTTCGACGCAATTGATCGAGGCGGGCGTCGATGTCGATTTTCCCATCGTGTTTCGCCAACTGGCGCCGCTCGAAGCGATCGTACAGGCGGCCGGCCGATGCAACCGTGAAGGGCAGCTGAATGACGCAGCGGGGAATCCTGGCGGCCGCGTCATCGTCTTCCGCACTGTTGGAGACGCATCACCCAATGACCCTTGGTATCGCGCGGGAATTCAGATCGTCGAGCAGTTGCTTCGCGCCGGGTACACGCCGGATATCCACAACCCGGCGGATTTGGAGGATTACTTTCGACGGCTATATAGGTCGGGCGAGCTGGACGCCAAGCGGATTCAGGAGCTTCGCGGCCGGATGTTCGCCACAATCTGGCGCGGCGATCCCGGACAAGCTAACCTAGGGCGATACCGGATCGTCGAAGAGGACACGACTCCGGTGGTCGTCGTCAAGTGGAAGGAACGACACGATCACATCGAAAAACTCTTGAAGGAATACCGGCGGAGTCCCACGCGTTCTCTTCGCCGCCGACTTTCGCAGTTTCAAGTCAACCTGCGCGACTTCGAGATTGAACAATCTTCGGAATTGCTGATGGAAGAGCCCGTCGGCGTCTTTTCCTGGCGGGGAGCCTACGACGATGCAACCGGATTGATTTTTCGCTACGCGAGTGAAGATTTGGTGGTCTAACGACAGTCCGGACTTGATCGAAAAGCGTTTGCGCCGTTTTCCGAGGGATTTCCGATGTCGTCAACAGTATCCGTGAAAGTCTGGGGCGAGTGGGCGTGTTTCACTCGTCCGGAATTGAAGGTCGAGCGAATGTCATACCTGGCGATGACCCCCTCGGCCGCGCGTGGGGTGCTGGAGGCCCTCGTCTGGAAGCCGCAAATGCGCTGGCACGTGCGCCGCATCGATATACTGCGGCCGCCGCATCTCATGGGAGTCCGTCGCAACGAGATTCAAGACAAGATCGCCCCGCGGACCGTGGGCGAGTGGATGAGCGATCCCACGGCGTTCGAACCCTATCTGGTCGACTCCGCCGGGCGCGAGAGCGTCGGCGGCCAGAATCGCACGCAGCGAAACACCATCGCCTTGCGGAACGTCGCCTACGTGATCCACGCGACGCCGCTTCTCACCCGCAAGGCGAACAAGCCCCGCGAACGGCCGCCCGACGAGGATGAAAACGGCGGTCCCGACACGGTCGCCAAGTATGTCGCGATGTTTCAGCGACGCGTGGCCCGCGGCCAATGTTTTCATCGCCCCTACCTCGGCTGCCGGGAATTCTTTGCCCACTTCGGCCCGGCTGGCGATGATGACCGCCCCATCGACTGGACGGCGGACTTGGGATGGATGCTCTACGATCTGGACTTCGGCGCCGACGGCCGAAACACGCCCGGCTTTTTCGCGGCGCAAATTACACGCGGCGTCCTCCACTGCGACCGATTGGCGCCCGGACCGAACGGCGAGGCACCCATTCAAGTGTTCGGCTGGTCTGAACCCAAGCAGAAGGAGCCGATCAAATGATTCTGCAGCGGCTGTATGAATTGGCGGACCGTGAAAACTTCCTGGACGATTTGGCGTTTGAGGAATTGCCCGTCCCGTACATCGTTCATCTCTCGGAAGACGGCAAGTACCTCAACGTTCAGGAGCGTCGCGGCGTAATCGAATTGCCGACCAAGAAGGGAGGAGCGCCGCGCATTCGCCCTGACCGCGGTAAGGAGATGCTTGTTCCCCGCGCTCACGGCAACACCGCAAATAAGGGCTTTGCTCGCTACTTCGCAGATACTCTCGCCCGCGTGCTGCCGCTGAATGATGATCCAAAGAGTGCCGCCAGCCGGGAAACCTTCTGGCGCCAGATCGGCGAGGCCGCCAATGAGACGAAGGATCCGGCCTTGGTCGCGGTGCGGAGCTTCGGGCGTTGCCTGGTCGAATACGACTCCCTCGCAGCCCAAGTTCGTGCGGAGGTTGAACAGCTCAAGCCCGGTACCGGTGATCGTTGCACCTTCGCGTGGTTCCCGGACGAGGGCGCCACGATCATTGAACGCGATTCCGTCCGGTGTTTTTACCGGGCGCTCTTCGGCCGCGTCGCAGAGGAGCGACAGCGGGATTTCGTGGAGGGTTTCTGCCAAATCACCGGCGAGCGGGCGCCGCTTCCGCGCACGCACACCACGAGCATTTCCGGCGTGCCGGGCGGCCTGCCGCAGGGGGTGAGCGTCGTCTCGTTCGATAAAGCCGCCTTTGAAAGTTACGGGCTGGACAAAGCGGTGAATTCCGGCATCGGCTTTCGCGCCGCGGCAGGCTATACGCGAGCGCTTTCGGCGCTGGTCGCCAACAAAGTGCCGGGCGTGCCCAAAAGCAGTCTGCGGCTCGGCAGTGTTCTGTTCCTGTTTTGGGCGCGTACGAAGAAGGATGTCAACGATATCATGCACCTGCTCGATGGCGACGAGCAGGAAGTGGCGAACATTCTTAGCGCTGCGCATGGAGGACGATTGCCCGAGGCAGGCGCCGACGCCGACTTCTACTGCCTGACCCTTTCCGGCAACAAAGCGCGGGCGATCATTCGGGACTATCTCGAAGAGCCGGTTCCGTGCGCGAAGGAGAGCCTTCGTCAATGGTTCACCGACTTAGAGATCATTGACGTGTATGAAAACCGCCTCCGGGCCAACTTCCCGCTGTGGATGTTGGCAGGCGCCACTACCCGGTCCGGCGATGAACTGCCGCCGGACCTGCCGACCTCGTTACTTGCGTCGGCGCTGGACAAGAACCGGCCGCTGCCGGATCACGTGCTCGCTGCCTGTCTGCGCAGAATTCGCGCTGAATCGGGCGCCGGCCAGTTTTCTCCCGCACGCATGGCCCTGATTCGACTGATCTTGAACCACTCCCATTCCCTAGGAGAAACTCCCATGACGCCGACGCTCGACGATTCTCACGCCGACGCGGGTTACGTTTGCGGCCGCCTTTTCGCGTGTCTGGCGTACATTCAGGCCTTCGAGCGCGACTCGAAGAAGCACGGTTACGGACAGGACGCGCCCCTTGTGAGCGCTTACTTCGGTGCGGCGTCCGCGTCGCCGCGAAGCGTCTTCGGCGCCTTATTGCGTCAGACGCAGTTTCGGCTGAAGAAGCTGCAGGATGAGCATTACGGCTTCGTCACCAACCGCAACAAGGAAATTGAGAATCTGGCTGTGCGGCTTGGCGACACCGGCGCCTTCCGCGGCGAGTTTCCCGCCACGCTGACGCTTCCGCAACAGGGCCGATTTGCCCTTGGCTTTTACCATCAACGGGCTGCGTATCGCTCCGCGGCCGACAAAAGGAATTCGTCGAACGAGAGTGTCTAAACTTCCGTATCCGTTCCCGTCTGAGGAGGCTTTCCTATGGCTACCGTTACCGCCAATCCTTCCACCGTCATCAATCGCCGGTATGACTTTGTGTTCTTGTTCGACGTCACGGACGGGAATCCTAACGGCGACCCCGATGCAGGCAATCTGCCGCGGCTCGATCCGGAAACGCTGCAGGGATTCGTGACTGACGTTTGCCTTAAACGAAAGATTCGCAATGCGGTCGCCGCCTTGGGCCGCGAAAAGCCGGGGCAGGAGTTGTATTTTCAAACGCAGGATGCGGTCTACGAGCGGCGGATTCTGAACCTGCAACATCAGCGCGCCTACGACGCGTTGAAAGAGGAGGGAAAGCTCGAGAGCGACGAGAAGAAATCGAAGGGCAAGGCAGAAAACACCGCCAAGGCGCGGGAGTGGATGTGCCGCAACTTTTTTGACATTCGCGCGTTCGGCGCGGTGATGACGACCGGCGTCAACTGCGGGCAGGTGCGGGGCCCGCTGCAAATGACGTTCGCGCGGTCCCTCGACCGCATCGTGCCGATGGAGATCGCCATCACCCGGAAGTCGGTCACCACCGAGAAGGAAGCGGAGTCGCAGGCGAAAAATGACGGCTCGATAACGGGCACGATGGGTCGAAAGAGCACGATTCCCTACGCCCTCTATCGCGGCGCCGGATTCGTCAATCCGCTTCTGGCGAGAGACACCGGGTTCACCTTCGGCGATCTGCGGCTGTTCTTCGACGCCATGATTCGAATGTTCGATCTGGACCGCTCAGCGTCGCGCGGGTTGATGACGCTCCGCAAAGTTTTCGTGTTTGAGCATGAGAGCCCGCTCGGGAATGCACCGGCGCATCTTCTGTTCGATCGCGTTCAAACGCCGGACTTGGGACCGGAAGCGGCGCCTCGCAGATTTTCGGATTACCATGTGGCCGTCGATCGTGAGAACCTGCCGTCGGGCGTGACCCTTTACGAACTTCCTGAGGAGATGGATCGCCTGTTCCCCCGGTAACGCGATTGCGAGAACGTTCCGTGGCCTTCGCCACAAGTATCCCGCCCGCCGACGAAGAAAACTTCCAGCCGCTCCGCGCTCTGAACGACCTGCTCTATTGTGAGCGCCGATGTGCTTTGCATCGGGTGGAGGAGGTTTGGGTGGAGAATGTGTTTACGCTGGAAGGGACGGCGGCGCATGGGCGAGCGCATGCGGCGCGGGCAGTGGCCGAGGCCGAGGGGGATGGGCGCGTCGTGCGGGGGATGTGGCTGCGGTGCGAGCGGCTGGGGCTTGTCGGCAAGGCCGATGTCGTGGAATTTCGCCGCGAGCCAGGGTCCGGCGGCGAGGTTCCCTTTCCCATCGAGTACAAGCGCGGGCGGCGGCGCCGCTGGAATAACGACGACGTGCAGCTCTGCGCGCAGGCCTTCTGCCTGGAGGAGATGCTCGGAGCCTCCGTTCTCGCCGGCGCCATCTTCCACGTGAAGTCGAAACGCCGTCGCGAGGTCCGCTTCGACGAGCCACTCCGCCGCCGGACGGAAGAGGCGGCCCGTCGCCTACACGAACTGTTCGCCTCGGGCCTCGCTCCGCCGGCGGTGCTCAAGCCGCAGTGCCGCGGCTGTTCACTCAAGGAGCTGTGTCTGCCCGAGTTGCTTTCCACCCGCGGCCGCGCCGCCCGCTACGCGCGGCGCCTCTACGTGATCGAGGGGGACGAGTGATGCATCGCCACGCTAATACTTTGTACATCACTACACAGGGCGCTTACCTGAGGCGCGATCATGCCACGCTGCAAGTCAAGATCGAGAACAAAGTACGCCTGACCGTGCCGCTGCACCACCTGGAGGGAGTCGTCTGCTTCGGTCGCGTCACCGTCAGCCACGGCGTGTACGAGGCGGTGAAAGAGCAGGGGCTGGCCGTCTCGTTTCTCACGCAGCACGGGCGGTTCTTGGCCCGAGTGGCTCCGCCCACGCAAGGGAACGTGCTGTTGCGGCGGACGCAGTATCGCATGGCCGATGACACGGCGGCGTGCCTCTCGCTGGCACGGCCGATGATCGCCGCCAAAATCCAAAACGCACGAAACGTGCTGCTGCGGGCCGCCCGCGACGCGGGGGACGAGGCCCGGGTGACCCCGCTTCGCGCGGCCGCCCGGCAGATGGGGGCCTTGCTGATTCAACTGGTCGAGGCGATCGACCTGAATGCCGCCCGCGGCGTGGAGGGGAGCGCGGCCCGGGTGTACTTCGACGGGCTGACCTCGGCGATTCGCTCCGACGAGGCGTGTTTCGCTCTGAACGGCCGGAGCCGGCGCCCGCCGCGCGATCCGGTAAACGCGATGCTCTCGTTCGCGTACGCCCTGCTGCGGCACGACTGCCAGAGCGCGCTGGAGTCGGTGGGACTCGACCCGGCGGTGGGCTATCTGCATGTCGATCGTCCCGGCCGGCCGTCGCTGGCGCTCGATATAATGGAGGAGTTTCGGGCGCTGGTGGCCGACCGACTGGTGCTGGCGCTCATTAACCGGCGGCAGGTCCGCGGCAAAAACTTTTCGGAGGATCTCGGCGGGACGGTGTCGATGGACGACGCCGCCGGGCGAGCGATGCTCGTGGCTTGGCAGGAGCGGAAGCGGGAAGAGGTGAAGCACCCACTCTTAGAGGAGACGGTTCCGATCGGGCTGTTGCCGCACATCCAGGCCCGGCTGCTGGCCCGCACGCTTCGCGGCGACTTGGCGGAGTATCCGGCCTTGGTGATGAAGTAAGGGGAGCCGCCGTGCAAGTTTTGGTGACGTACGACGTGAGCACGACCAGCAAAGAGGGCCGGCGCCGGCTCCGCCGCGTCGCGCAAGTGTACCTCGACTTCGGCCAGCGGGTGCAGAAATCGGTGTTTGAGTGTACGGTGGACCCGACGGGTCTGGCCCGGCTGCGGCAGCGGCTCCTGGCGGAGATCGACGAGGCGGAAGACAGCCTGCGGGTTTACCGACTGCACGGTGCCTTTGAAGAGATTGTTGAGAACTACGGCCACGACGGTCGAATCGACTACGAAGGCCCACTGATTGCCTGAGCCGCGAACGTCAAGCGCCGGCCGAAATGCCGAGAGGTTCGCGATCGCAGCAAAAGGAGCCTCCAACAGGGCTTAGGGCTCGTGCCAATGTTCGTTCCAACGCAATTCCTCTTCAACAAGGGAGGTTCGCGACTCACCCACTCCATGTGCTCCGCCCACAAGGACTTACAGAGGGAGGCTTTCTCCTCCGGTGAACCGGGGGAGCGGATTGAAACATGTCGGTCAGCCGATACGTCAGCTCGCCGTGGTACTTTCTCCTCCGGTGAACCGGGGGAGCGGATTGAAACCCGCGTTTCGATTTCCGCTCTGATCGTCTTTCTCCTCCGGTGAACCGGGGGAGCGGATTGAAACCGGAATTCATCGGTCCAATTCGGGGAAGGAATAGCTCTTTCTCCTCCGGTGAACCGGGGGAGCGGATTGAAACCGGTCTAGTTCGGTCTTCAACGTAGATAAGCCGATCCTTTCTCCTCCGGTGAACCGGGGGAGCGGATTGAAACCGAATCTGGGAAACGCGTTGCGGTTGCTACCGCGTGCGCTTTCTCCTCCGGTGAACCGGGGGAGCGGATTGAAACCATCCAAGTGTTGCCAATTCACCTAGGTTAATAGCTTTCTCCTCCGGTGAACCGGGGGAGCGGATTGAAACGACGCATCTACTCGCCGTTGATGCGGTGAAGGCCTTTCTCCTCCGGTGAACCGGGGGAGCGGATTGAAACGCGGTCGCGCCACTCCTCAGGGGAGAGAGCGATATGCTTTCTCCTCCGGTGAACCGGGGGAGCGGATTGAAACCTGTACGAGATCAGCGTTGCGCCGTTGGAGGACGCTTTCTCCTCCGGTGAACCGGGGGAGCGGATTGAAACGAGCAAGCCCACCCCACGAACCGGCCGAGATTCGTCTTTCTCCTCCGGTGAACCGGGGGAGCGGATTGAAACGGCTTACGGGCAGGCGCACTC
>JAHWKS010000202.1 GCA_019347795.1 Planctomycetota bacterium
GCGACGGAGTCCCCCACCAGCGACGGTTTCCATAAAAGGCTGCCCGCCTTTTCATTGTGCCCGCCCCAGCGACTGGATGCCCCGCTGGGGCGGGCATTTTTCTCGTGTTGACCGGTTTCCGAATCGCTATCGGCCTGTGCCGCATTAGTCCCAGGCGCGACTCTCGCCCTTTCGGCCGGCACGCAAGTCACCCGTCAAGCTGCACCACTGGCTTAGCTGCGGAGCCTGGTCTATCCGTCGGCAGGAGAAATGGCTTGGCTCCTGCTGAGGCACCTCCCCAGCCAACGGCCGTGCCGAGGAAGGGGCTTCACTTCCTTTTTTGATCGGAGGTAACATCATGCAGTACAAGGCATCTGGCCAAGTGCTCCTCGAACATCGGATCGCGAAGGCGGAACGTAAAGACTCGCGAGCGACCAACGACTCCGCAGTAAGTTCAGTCCGCGTGAGATCCACGACGGTGCGACAATAGGTGAGTCCACGATGAACGAGCGATTCCTCGTAATCGGGTCGGATGGTTCGTACGGTGGGGCGTGGGGCAGCGGCGCAACGCAGGATGAAGCGACCGACAATGACTTCCGTGCGGCCGGCGCTGGCAACGCCAAGGTATATCGTTTCACGAGCGATCTGCCCTTCGCGCCTGCGGATCGTGACGCCACCGACGATGAGGCGGATGCGTGGGTAGATGAATACGGCGGCACGTCGTGGGTGCGCTGCGATCGTGAAGAGGTGTTGGATTGACGATCCGACGCTCGATACCAAGGGTCCTGCCGCCGCGCCCAGTCCCACGCGTTAGCAACGTCACAGCAGCGGCCCCCGTTGTCGCTGAATTGATCCTCGATGTGACGAGGAGATTTTGCGACCAGCCGCCTCCAGCGACCGAGAGTGACATCGTCACCCATAGCCGGGATGACGGGCAGAATTGGTCCAAGCCACAAGACATCACGGAGTCCGTGAAGCGGCCGGAGTGGGGCTTTTACGCCACGGACCTCACCGAGGGCGGCGAAGGGGCGATCCGCCGCTGCCGGAAGAGCCCAGGCGATGAGCGGCCAGCACACCGTCTATGCCGCGGCTGCTGGGTTACCGACCGCACGACAGGATGAACCCTTCGCGACCATCGGAAGAAATCTGCCGTCGTTGGTCAGCAACTGGGCAAGACGTAGCCCGCACCCCCATCTGAATCATCCTCGAGCGCCGACGAAACAATAACCCCCGTCGCCGTCCTGAGCTGCAGCGTGCCGTCCTCGGCGGTCGAAACAACGACCCCCGTTTCGCCGTCTTCCAGCAAAACACGATCGCCCACCTTGTGCGAAATCATTCGCTGCTCCAGACCGCCCGCAGGCATGGAGAAAAGGATGTATGCTGAACCACGGTCAGCTTAGGATGGATGGCAGCACGAATCAACGCTGATTTGGCCGCCCGCCTCCGCATCGTGCCGGCGTGAATAGCTCTTGTTTTCACATTTCTGCCATGAAGCGTTCAAAACGAGCGGAGCTGGCTCGACAGACGGTTGAAATCGTGGAGCGAGGCTCCTATCGTCTGGCGGACGGCCGCACGAGCGACATCGCGTCGGCCGTCGAGTCTTGCCTCGCCTCAACCCGGGTTTTTGCTCCGGAGAATCTGGAGCGGCTCCGGCGTGACGTGCTCGCGCAACCGGCCCCGAACCGGACAACCGAGATCGAGGTCCGCAACGAGACCACGCTCGCGGGCGTGTCGCGCCTGCTCGCCGAGGGCTGCCAGCGCGTGACGGCGCTGAACTTCGCCTCGGCCAAGAACCCCGGCGGAGGATTCCTGAACGGCAGCCAGGCTCAGGAGGAGTCGCTGGCGCGGAGCTCCGCCCTGTACGCGTCTCTCCTCCGCGGCCGTGAGTACTACGATCGGCACCGCGGGCTGCGCTCCTGCCTGTACTCGGACGCGATGATCCTGTCGCCGGAATGTCCCATCTTCCGCAACGACGCCGGCGAGCTGCTGGAGCACCCGCTCGCGGCGACGTTCATCACGAGCGCCGCCCCCAACGCCGGCGCGGCGGCGGACAACATGCCGGACGACCTGCCGCTCATCCCGGAGACGTTCCGGCGGCGATCCGAATACGTGCTTGCCTTGGCAGCCTCCCAGGGGTGTGAGAATCTGATCCTGGGTGCTTGGGGCTGCGGCGTGTTTCGCAATGACCCCAAAATTGTGGCCGAGGCATTCGCGGGTCATCTGCACGGCTCCGCTTGGTCCGGCCGCTTTAGCCGGGTGGTGTTCTCGGTCTCGGACGCCTCGCCCGCCCAAGAGATCTATGCGGCCTTCCAGCGGGCATTCGCGGGAGAGGTATCGAGCTGACACCTCATCGTCAGTGCCCCCACGGCTTAAAGGTGGCTTACTGAAGCGATGCGTATGCAGAGTCAGGAGGCCCCTACATCAATTTTGCACACGGGCGGGAACGGCGGCCGAGCAGCCGGCGCGTCCCCCGCCGGGAGGCGACGATTGTCTTTGAACCGGAGAACGCGGGTCGCGCAGAGATCTAACCGCCGCGTCGCCACAAGCTGGGTTGCCTCCCTTTGGTCGCTGCGAATTTGGAGCGTGTTGTTCTACTTGGCTTTTCTTGTTTTCTTGAGTGCTGGTCGCTGGCCATGACGCTCCTTGTTTCGGGGACTCCACCGCGGGACTGGCGCGTTCTGTGGTGGCGTAGCCCCTCCGCGGTGTTCTCGCCGGTCGCCTTGCTCTGGTTCATTCACGCCGCCTGGGTCGCCTTGTTGGCGGTCGATCTCGTCGATTGCTCCGCTAGCCGCTCGGCTCTCTTCCGGATCGCCCGGTCCTTTCTCTATCTGGCGATGATTCTGCTTCTCCTCGCCAAGGCCCTTGCGGTGACGGTGATGGCTTCGCTCTGAATCGGCGCGGAAGGATGGCCCGCGAACGCCCCAGGCGACCGCGTCCGCTCGAAAATCGGTTGACCGTCTCACCGGCTCTCCGCTAACCTGACATCGAGCGGCCACCACCGCTTCTTCTTGCACCCTCTCTGTGCATTGCCCGGCCCTCTGGCCAGCCACGCGCTTCCTTCACTTGGCTTTAACGTCTCCGTTTGCCGTTCCTCGTACTGGAGAATCCATGCCTACCTTACTTTTATCGCGGACCTGCCAACCTGAGGCGGGTAAACTAGCCCAAATGGCCAAGGCTGCGGGTTGGCAGCACCAGTGGCTTCGTCGCCAGACGACGCCGCACCGCCTTCACGGCGACGATTTCGCCTATTACGGCGAAACGGACCTCGCGCTTCGGGTAATGCGCCGGCATCGGCTTGTGCTGATCGAGCCGCGATTCGACCTCCTGGCCAGGCTCCCTAGGCAATACACGAAGCGGCGCATCGTCTACATGACGCTTGGCGACGCCCTGGAGCTGTCGGAGCGGGCTTTTGTTAAACCGGCGGACTGCACGAACAAGGCATTCGACGCCGCGGTTTGGGAGTCGGGCAAGTACATTCTCTGCACGGATGATCTGTCCCGTCAGACGGCCGTCCTGGTTTCCGAACCCGTTTCGTGGGACGTGGAGTATCGAGTGATCGTTCTGGAACGCCAGGCGATCACCTTCTCGCCGTATATTCGCGGCGGTTGGTTGGCGAGGAATGGCCAGGACCAGTGGCCGTATCCCGAGGACGAGGCCGCGGAGATGTTGGACTTTTGCCGACAGCTTCTGGCGGATTCGACGACGACGCTTCCGCCGGTGTTCACGCTGGATGTCGGCATTATCGAGGGCCGAGGCTGGGCCGTCGTCGAGTTCAATCCGCTATGGTGTTCTGGGCTGCTCGGCTGCGATCTTTCCAACGTGCTTCCCGCGCTTCACCGCGCCTGTTGCCGGCCTGATCAGCTTTCCGACGCGGACGCGGAGTGGGTCATAAACCGAAGCGCGGAGGCAACAGCGTAGGCGGCCCCGGGCAAAGACCGGGGCAATTGCCACGCCGGGATAGTGGCTAATTGCTTCCAAGGTCGGCGGCGCGTTGCCGCTTGCTGCTGGGAGGGCGGCCGATGTCTCTTGGACGCGGCTGAGATAAAATGGCGGTGGACTTCTCTTCGTAAGCGCGACAACGACGTTTTGTCGGCCGATGTCGCTCATGGCGCGATGATCAACCCGTACGAACCGCCTCGAACGCCGTCGCGCTATATCGCGTCGAATCCGCCTACGTCCCGAAGACCATTGCCCGCGATCGCCGTCTGGCTGCTTGGTTTGATCGTGCCAGGATCGCCGTCTCTGTTCATGCGTCCATCCGCAGCGGGGATCGTTCGATTCATCGTGCTCGCCGCTGCAATCCCCCTTGCGTTTGTGTTTTTTGGACCGGTCTGGGATCTTATCCTCTTCGACGGCACGCCCTATGACGAGTCCGGATTCTATCCATTCATCGCAGTGTGCATTGCCGTTCCGATCCTCAGCGTGTGGTTCGGTTTTCGCGACCGAAAGCGCCTGCTGTGCGGTGCGAAAGTACGCGGGTAGGCGAGGTTCCCGGTAACGTCTTTGCAATGCGGGTGACCCGGAACGGCATACTGGTCAGTCTTAGCTCAAACGCGACCTGTGGTCCAATTGCATGAGTGACAGTCCCTTCCGAGACCTTCCAGAGACGAATCCCTATGCGCCTCCTTCTCGCCACCGCGAGGCCGGAAATCCCCTTGTTATTCCGGCAGTTTTTCTTCTTGCATTTGCCATCATCTTCCTGCTGATTTGGGTCATCTCGATTCCGGGGCAAGTGGTGCGGCTAAGCAGCATCGACACGTCGACTCCTGAAGGGACTGGTGAGTTCGCCGGGGGCATTATGTTTCTGTTCATGGCGATCATTTTCGACCTTTGGTGGTTATTGCTCTATTGCTGGCTCGATCTGCATGCTCCGACTGACTGGGTATAGCCTCGCGCTAGCGGCGGCCATAATCGCCGTAATTCCTCTATGCTCTCCCTGCTTCGTCCTGGGAATTCCCTTTGGCATTTGGGCGTTGTGTTGCTACGGAAGCCGGAAGTGAGAGACCGGTTTCCGTGAGAACTCGGAGTCAGGATTGGAGAACCGGTCCGTGATGATGTGGTTGTCGTTCGAGAGACCACGTGCAAATGGGCAGCAAGTCGCCCGCTACGATGGCGATTCGAGTGCGCACTTCATCGACGAGGCTGCCCCTTCGGCTCCCAACAGCTTGAGGTTCAACGACCCGCCGCGGAAGAGCATCTCCTCCAGGGCCTCCTCGACGTCCGCCAGCTGCAGCCGCCCCGTACCGTTGCCCTCCAGGTGGAACTGCACCGACCGCCGCATCAGCTCCTTGACAAACGCGGCGCTGACCCGCTCCGTCCGTCGCACGATCGTCTGCACCACCTCGTCAGAAACGTCCACGCCTTGCGAGTACAGCCGGACCAGCATCTCGCGACCCTGCTCGTCGGGCAGAGGGAACTCGATCGCCTGGTCCACCCTCCCCGGCCGCGAAGCCAGGGCCCGCTCCAGGGCCTCGGGGCGGTTGGTGGTGAGCACGAATAGAATGTCCGCCTCCTCCTTCAGCCCGTCCATTTCGTTGAGCAGCTTGTTGAGCATCACCTCCTCGCACACGCCCAATTCGCCTCGGTCGCGGGCGATCAGGTCCACGTCCTCGATCACCACCAAGCTCGGCTGAAGCAAGCGGGCCAGCGTCATGTACTCGCCCAAGAGCCCCACCTGCTCGGCTGTGATCAGAAGCGTCGTATGCCCTTCCAACGCACGAGCCAGGTAGTGGATCGTGTGCGTCTTTCCCGTTCCGGGCGGTCCGTAGAAGAGCAGCCCCTTCTTGGCGGCCTGGCCGAACTGGGCTAATTGCGGACGCCGCCGCACGAACTGAATCACGTTGCGGTCCAGCAGGTCGAGCGTGGTGCGGGGGAGGATCACTTGCTCCCGCTCCACGGTTCGCAGCCGGTGGACCTTGATTCCGCAGGTCTCGCCGGAGTAGGAGTGCTCTGTCTGCTCCAGGGAGAGAATTTTGCCGCGGTAGGACTTGGCCTGAAGCACCGAATCCTCCAGGTGCTTGAAGAACCGCTGGGCGAGGCGGGCCCCCTCGGCGTCATTCACGGTGGCGACCTGGAAGAGCACGCCCGTCGCCTCGCCGTAGCGGGTCGCCGGGGCCAGGAGGACAACGAACCGGCTGCCGCTGTCCTCCAGGAGCCACAGGCCGTACTTGAGGCAACGTACCGGCACCTCGTCCCCGACATCGACCTCCTCGTACTGCGGCGGCACGGCGAGGGCGGGATAGTGCTCGCTGACGAGCAGGCAATCGGTAAGCGTGACGCCCTCATGGGAATATTCTCGCCGCACGCCGCAGAAGTGATGGACTGTGGTCTGCTCGCTGAACAGGCGGTCGATCGCCCGCTGGAGGTCCGCTCGCACGCGGTAGGGGAACCGCCGCTCTGCGATTCGGAGGTTGTCGAGCGGCGTCGGCTGGAAGTGGAAGCGAATCAGGTCCGCCGCCAAGGTATGGCTATGCGGGATTCGCCTCCTGGAGCTGCCCCTTCTCGCGGTGACGGCTACGGCCGCACCAAGAACGACACCCAGCAAGACCCAGCCCACCGTTGCGAAGAACTCAGCCATATTGGAATCGTGGAGAGAGGATAGCGGCCGGTTGCCTTCTCGGGACAAGCAAACCGCCAGAGTGGTTCGCATTTTTGCGGATCGCGAGTCATCACGCCATGCCGGTCAATTTGGCGGAGCCCGCTGCCGCCTCGGACAGGAGATTCTCCATCGAGACAGCGCCGCTTAGGTTCTGCTTTCCTGCGATTAGAGGTCCGGCATGAACGACTCAACTCGCTGATTTCGTTGTCCTTGTATTCGCGGTCGTGGGCCCTGCGCTTTCGGAACAGTTTTCGTTGCGCCCTGATGGGATACACTATGCGGGTGGCCCAAGTCTCATTGCCAAAGGACCGCGGAGCGGGATGTGTCGAATTTCGGACGCACTTGTGCCGTTCTGCCGTCAGCCTCAGTTATACGGACGGGTTTGGAAGATCCTCCGTCGCCGCTCTGACCTTCTGTAGTGCGGCCAGCATTACTTGACGGCTGGATCGATTGAGGAGTAAGTTCACAAAGGTGCCGGGGGCTCCGTTTCCACCTAGGGACGCCGCCGATGAGGTGCATCCATATCTTCGTCGCCATTCTGGCGTTGCTTGCCGATGCTGCTCACGCCGGCGGGTTAGCGTCGCCGGTGAAAGTGAATGCCGGTGGTCAGCCGATTGACGTCGCCCGAAGCGGGCATGCTGCTCCTTGGATGGGCGACTTCGATGGCGATGGGAAGAATGATCTCCTGGTGGGCGAGTATTATGATGGGCGCTGCCGCGTCTACCTGAATCGGGGCACGAATGAGAATCCCGTCTTCGAGGATTTTCGCTGGTTCAAGGCCGGCGCGGATCTGGGCCGTGTGCCTGTGGGCTGATGTATTGGCTTCACTCCACAGTTGGTGGATTGGGACCACGATGGCCGGACCGATGTCCTTAGCGGCTCCTGGCCCGGCGAAATCTATTTCTTCCGCGGGCGCGAAGACGGAGGCTTCGCCGAGGCCGAAACGCTCCAGAGCGAACAGGGCGAAGCTGTCAACGTAGGCTCGGCCGCCGCGGCGCATGCGGCCGACTGGAACGGCGATGGGCTCTTGGATCTCCTGGTGGGCGTGATTGACGGGAGCGTCTCATTCCTGCCTCGCCAGCAGCGCGACGGAGCGCTCGTTCTAGGCGAGCCGCAACGTCTCGACCTGCGGTTCCTCGACGACGTCGCGATCAGTGACGCCGGTCCGGTCGCCGCCGACTGGGACGGCGACGGGCGCTTGGACCTCCTGGTCGGAGCGGACGATGGAAGTGTTTGGCTGTTTCGCGGCCGCCGCGAGGATCCTGGTCTCGGCTTGAGCGAGGGCTCGCAACTCGTCCCCCCGAGCCCCGCCCGGGGCGGAGACGCTTTCCGGCAGGACGGCGACTGGGGGCATCGCATAAAGCTCTGCCCGACC
>JAHWKS010000203.1 GCA_019347795.1 Planctomycetota bacterium
CCCCCTCATAGCGTCCGATGCCGGCTCAACTCCGGCTTGTGGCGCCTGCCTTACAGCCTCCAGCCTTTGCGGTAGTCGCGGCGGAGGAAGCGGTCGGCCTTGGGGACGTTTGTGCACGTCAGGTTCTCGGCGTCCCACTCGATCTTCTCGCCCGCGCGGATCGCGACGTTGCCCAAGAGCACCATCTCCGTGAAGGGTCCTGAGTAGCCGAAGTTGGAAAGCGCCGCCGGGCCGCCCTTGCAGGCGGTCACCCACTCGACGTCCTCGTTCGGGACGCGCGGGATCGTCTTCTCGGGCTCGGCGAAATCCTGGACGATCGACGCGGGCGTGATCACCCAGTTCGTGCGGCCGCGCTGGAAGTACATCTTTCCCTTTTCGCCGATCAAGGCGACATCCCACTTGGACGGGTCCTGGCCCTCCATCACCGACTCGGGGGGAAAGTTCTGCGGCGCCTTCTTGCGGTCGGGGCCCTTGTAGCCGTCGTACCAGGTGAACTTGACCGGCGGCTGCGAGCCGCGCTCCGGGAACTCGTAGACGATGGTGGACCACCACGGCGGCGACTCTTCCGTGCCGCCTTCCGACTCCGCCGCGATCGACGCAGGCGAACCCAGCTCCAACGCCCAATACGGCATGTCCATGATGTGACACGCCATGTCCCCCAGCGCCCCGGTGCCGAAGTCCCACCAGCCGCGCCACGAGAACGGAACGTACGCGCTGTTATAAGCCCGCTCCGGCGCCGGCCCGAGCCACAGGTCCCAACCGAGGGTGGAGGGAATCGGCTGCTTCGGCGGCCGCTCGGCCATCCCCTGCGGCCAGATGGGCCGGTTCGTCCAGGCATGGACTTCGCGCACCGGGCCGATGATTCCCGCCCGCACCAGCTCGACTGCGCGGCGGATCGGCTCGCCGGCATGGGCCTGGTTTCCCATCTGCGTGGCGACGCCAGACTCTTTCGCCGTCTGGGCCATCAGCCGGGCTTCATAGACGGAGTGCGTGAGCGGCTTTTGGCAGTAGACGTGCTTCCCCAGCTTCATCGCCATGATGGAAGCGGGGGCGTGGGTGTGATCGGGCGTGCTGACGGTGACCGCCTCGATGTCCTTTTGCTTGTCGAGCATTACGCGGAAGTCGGTGTATCGCTTCGCGTCGGGGAACTTTTTGAACGTGCCGGCGGCCCGCTGCTCATCGACGTCGCAAAGGGCGACGATGTTGCACCCCGCCTCGGCCGCGTCCCGGACCTCGCCGGCGCCTTTCCCGCCAACGCCGATGCTCGCCACGTTCAGCCGCTCGTTGGCGCCGAAGACGCGCTGGGGAAGGTACGTAAACGCAAACGCCGACGCCGAAGCGGCGCCGACAAACGATCGACGGGTAATGCGCGAGTGGGTCATGGTGGCTCTCCGGTGGTGGGTCATCCTTTATCAGCCGCGACGCGCTAGCGTCCGGTTCTTCGTAACGTCGTATCCTGGTTTCGGAACGGGGGCTAGCGTCCTGCGCCTGATTTGTGTTCAGAACAACTCCAGGATCGGTTTCCCTTCGGCCAGCAGGTTATACGGCCGGCCTTCGCGGTCGCGGGCTTCGAGGTCGTGAACGCCCATCGCATGATACACGGTCTTAGTGACGTCGGCGGGGGTGACGGGGCGGTCGTCGGGATATTCGCCGAAGCGGTCGCTGGCGCCGTAGGTCTGTCCGCCGCGCACCCCGCCGCCGACCAGGAGGTCGGTCAGGCAGTGGGTCCAGTGATCGCGCCCGGCGCCGCTCACCCCGCCGGACCGCGGATCGCCGATCTTCGGCTTGCGGCCCATCTCGCTGGTGACCAGCAGGAGCGTCTGGTCCAGCAGTCCGCGATCGGTCAAGTCTTCAATCAAAGCTGAGAAGCCGCGATCGAACTCCGGCAGCAGGTGCTCCTTCAGGCAATCGAAGTTGTTGCCGTGCGTGTCCCATCCGCCGGCGCTCTTGCACTGGTTCTTGAGCTTCTCGTTCTCTTTCCAGAACACGGTTACAAACGGCACGCCCGCCTCGACTAATCGTCGGGCCAGGAGCAAGCTCATGCCGTTGACGGTCTCGCCGTATCGCTCCCGCAACACGGGCGGCTCGCGCGAAACGTCGAACGCCTCGGTGGTCTTTGACGACACCAGCAGCGAGTACGCCCGCTCTTGCTGCCGTCCCCAGCGGTGCACGGCGCCGTACTGCTCGAAGTCGCGGCGCGCCACGTCGATCGCGCCCAGCAATTCCCGCCGCTCCGCCAGCCGCGCGGCGGTCACGTCTCCCTCCAGGACCAGGGCGGGGGCATGGAACGCGAGCGGCTCTTCCACGTCTCCCATCACGTAGAGCGGATCGTGCTCCACGCCCAGCCGGGCGGAAAACTGCCCCGGCCGTGTGTAGGGCTTGCGACTCGGCTGGTGCGGCAACGTGATCGCGCCGGGCAGGTCCGGATGTTTTGGCGTCCGCGAGGCGACCACCGATCCCATAAACGGCCAGTCGTCGGGAAAGGGCGTGCGGTTGTTCCCCAACGTGCGGAACGTCCCGTCCGGCTCATGACCCGTGAGATTGTAGTAGTACCCGGCATGATGGTCGTTGGTGTTCACCGTGCCGCCGACGGAGTTGATCACCGCCAGATGATGCGCCTGCCGAGCGAGCATCGGCAGATGTTCGCATAGCCGGACCCCCGGGGCGGAAGTCTCGATCGGCTGAAACGGCCCGCGATACTCCGCCGGCGCCTCGGGCTTCATATCCCAGGTATCCAGATGGGACGCCCCGCCGCAGAGAAAGAACAGGATCGTGGAGCGCGCCGTCGCCGGTCCCCGGCCCTCCGAGCCGGTCGCCGCCGATGGCCGGCCGAAAGTCATGCCGGCGATCCCGGCGGTGGAAGCCGTCAGGAAGGTGCGGCGCGTGATGGGCGAAGCGGCGGGAGATAACATTCGGCGCATCGGCTTCCCCTGCGAAGCGACCTCAGGTACGTCGCGTCGGAATTACGCATCGACGATCCCCGATCGGTCGCCCATTGTAGGTCGGCCGACTCCCGCGCGTCAAACAGGAGCCGGCCCTTGCTCGTTCCCATCGCTCGCCGCGCCGGGCCGTCCCCGCGGCGCCAGCCAGCCGCGGGCGCGGAACCAGGCGAGCATCCCCAGGGCTACGACCGCCATGCCGGCCATCACCGCCGGATAGCCCCATCGCCAGCGGAGCTCCGGCATCCAATCGAAGTTCATCCCGTACACGCCCACCACAAACGTGAGCGGGATGAAGATCGTGGCGATGATCGTCAGCACCCGCATTGTCTCGTTGATGCGGCTGTTCACCAGGTTGAGGTAGAGCTCCAGGAGATCGGAGGCGATCTCGCGATACGTTTCCGTCAGGTCGAGAATCTGCACCACGTGGTCGTAGCAGTCGCGGAGGTACGGCTGCATCCCTCCGGACACCGCCGGGTGCGGCTCGCGGGCGAGCATCGCAAGCATGTCGCGATGCGGCCACACGGCCCGCCGCAGGATCAACAGCTCGCGTTTCAAGTGGTGGACCGAGTGGATCGTCCGAGGATCGGGTCTTTCCAGCACGCGGTCCTCGAGCGTCTCCATCCGCTGCTCCAGCTCTTCCAGGACGGGATAGTAGTTGTCGATCACCGCGTCCAGCACCGCGTACGCCAGATAGTCGGCGGCCTGATTGCGAATCCGGCCGATCTTGCGGCGAATCCGCCTTCGCACCGGATCGAGGCAATCCCCTTCGTCCTCCTGGAACGTGACGACGAAGCCCCGGCCCAAAAACATGCTGAGCTGCTCGGTGGCGACATGCGAATTGAGCTCCGCCATCCGGGCCACCAGGAAGATCTGCTCGCCGTACGTTTCCGCCTTGGCGCGCTGGTGGACGTTCACCACGTCCTCCAGCGCCAACCGGTGCAGGCCGAAGATTTCGCCGATCTTCTCGACCACGGCCGCGTCGCCCAGCCCGCCCACATTGATCCACAGGACGGGATGCTTTCCCAGGTAGGCGCGGATTTCCTCGGGAGATTCCAGCCGCCGATCCTCGAGCTGGTTTGGTCCGTACGCGATGAGCGTGATTACCGGCGCGGGCGCCTGCGGATCGACTTTGATGGTTCCCGGCGAGGCGCCGGGCCGCGTGCGGCGGTGGATGCCCAGCGTGGCGCGGCCCCGTTGCAGCGCCGCCCGCACGCCGCCTCCTCGCTTTTTGCGTCGTTTGGCCATCGGGGGTTACACCGCCTTTTTCTCCGGCCGGAGGGAGAGGCTGCTCGCTCCATCGCGGGCGTCGGCGACGACGCGCACCTGGAGCGGCTCGGGGGAGTGAAGGTGCAGATCGCGCTGCGGGAAGGCAATGACGATGCCCGCCTCCGACAGCCGGACGTTGATCTCCGTGTGCAGGTCGTTGATCACCTTCAGGCGGTTGTCGAGGTTCGGCAGCCAGGCGAAGAGCATCAGGTTCAAGGCGCTGTCGCCGAAGGCGTTGAACGTGACCACCGGCGTCGGTTCGCCAAGCACGTCGGGGTGCTCCTGAGCCGCCGCGAGCACCAGTTCCCGGGCGCGGCCCACGTCGCTGCCGTAGGCGATGCCCACGTTGATCGTCAGCCGGTTCACCGGATCGGAGAGCGTCCAGTTGAGCACGCGGCCGGTAATGAATTCGCGATTGGGGACGACCAGCTCCTTATTGTCGAAATCGGTGATCGTCGTCGCTCGGATTTGGATGCGGGAAACGCGGCCGTTCGTTTCGCCGATGGTCACGAGGTCCCCCACGCGGATGGGCCGCTCCATGAGGATGATCAACCCGGAGACGAAGTTGGCGAAGATCTCCTGCAATCCGAAGCCCAACCCCACGCCGACCGCGGCCACCAGCCATTGCACCTTCGACCAGCCGATTCCCACCAGGGCGAAGGCCGCAATCATGCCCACCACCGTGATCGCGTATCGCGTGAGCGTGGCGATGGCGTACCGCAGTCCGCCGTCCATCGGCAGGCGATGCAGGATCGCCAGGTCCAAAAAGCCAGGCGCGTTCTTGCCGCCGACAATCGCCAGCACGACGGCCAGCACCGCCAGCGCCACATCGGCCAGCGTGATGTAGCGGAACGTAGACGTGGTGCGGGAGATGACCTCGCCGTCGGCCGCGACGGAGCTTTCCACCGTCTCGACGGCGGTCCGCCACAGCTCCACCTCGCGCAACATTCCCAGCGCGGGCAAGACGCCGATCCAGACCCACCACAGGCCCGCCAGCGCGAGCACCGTCACGGCGCCTGAAAGAAGGCGATTGGCCTGCGTATTCAAAACCGCGAGGTCGGGCCCCGGCTCTTCCGGCGGCGGTGCGTTGATGATGGCGGACGCTTCGCCCGCGGGCGCCGCAAGCTGCGCGGCGCGGCGCCGCTGAGCCTGCTCCATGGCGGCCCGGCGTCTCGTGAGCAGCAGCCATCGCAGCGTCAGCGCTCGCACGATCAACACGCCGATCAATAGCAGCGCCGTCTCGTGCATGCGCAGAGCGAGTTGCTGCGCGGTGTAGTAGTAGCCCACGGCGGACAGCGTCGCCAGCGCGAGCGGACCGATCACGCCCGCCGCGTACGTGACGTGCCGCAAGCGGTACAACCATCCCTCACGGGCGTAGGCGAGGAAGTGCCGCATCGCCCCGCCGGACGGCTTGAGCACGCAGTGCAGGAAAAACGCGCCGAGAAGGGCGCTCAGGATGAACGCGACGCGGCCGAGCATGTGGGCGATGTCGAGCGAAGCGGCCATCGCCGTGAGCGGCAAGCCCAGCCAGATCAGCCATTTCAGGTTTCGCCGCAGGGCCTCGACGCCCGCCTCGGGCCAATCAAAGTGCGAACGGGCCAGACCTCCCCAGCGGCAAACCTGTCGGAGGAACTCCAGTGGAAAGAGCACATAGGCCGCCGCCATCAACCCGGAGGCGAGGCCCATCGGCAGCGCTTCCTCAAAGTCCGCCCACAGCACCGAGAGCCGCCAGCCGAGGAAGGCCAACAGCGCCGGCCAGGTGGCCGCGATGGCCGCCGTCCACAACAGCGCCCGCACCGTGGGATCGAACCGCCGGCAGTTCCGCTGCTCGGCCATGTGGCCCAGCGTCGCCAGCCGGCGCCGGAACGTCGATTGGTAGACCAGCAGCGGGATGAAGATCAGCAGCCCCAGCACCAGGTACTGCGGATTGCGGCGGATGTCTGCCACGGCCGCCGAGCCGGTCGCCCGCCAGAAGCCGGCATCCGCCAGCGCCCGCACGTCTTCCAGCACATCGGCGGGCGCGGCCAGCCCGATGGCGTTGTTGCTGCGGATCCAGAGGACGCGCTCTTCGATGTAATTGTGATACTGCTCGGTGAGCTGGATCAGCTCCCGCTGGCTGGCGTCCAGGTCGACCAGTTGATCGACGTAGGCGTTGTAGTCGGCGATCAGGGCGTCCAGGAAGTCCCGCTTCACCGTCAGGAGTTGCTCGGCTTCGCTCTCCAGCTCCAGCGCGGTGCGACGCCGGAGGGGAACGTCGGTCAGGGTTTCGCGGACCTCAAGGTCGAATCGGCCCAACTCGGATCGCTGGTCCTCGATGTTGAGCAGCTCGTGGTTGGCGCCGCGGAGCTGCTCCTGGCGCACGGCGGCGTCCCGGCGGAGGCGGGCCAGGTCGATATCTTTCTCCAAGTCAGCCTTCTGCTTCCGCAGTAACAGCCCCATAGCGCCGGTAAGGCCGACCTTGTCCACCTTGAGCCGGGTGCGCTCGAACTGGCTTTTGTACTTCTCCAGCGACTGCTGGGCTTTGTCGAAAGCGGCGTCAGCCAGGCGCAGCTCTTCATCCAGCACGACGCGGTTGCGGGCAAGCTCGACGTTCTCTTCGGCGACGCCGCGCAGCTCCTCGGCGACGCCGCCGACCTGGCTTTGAGCCTCCGTCAGTTGGAGCTGCACATCCAAGAGCCGCTTCTGCGCAAAGACGCGGCGCACCTTATCGACCGCCTTCTCCGACAGTGCGAACCGCCGCTCGGCCAAGCGACGCCGCAGGGGGAGCACTTCCACCCGCGCCTCATAGCTGGCGATCTCCTTGTCCGACGCCGCGATCTCGGCCTGGGCCGATTGCCGCTGCGTCAACAACACCGTGCGGCGGGCGGTCTGCAGTTCCGCCGGCTGGTCGGCGGGCGCGGGCACGAGCAGCTTTTGCTCGATGTCGGCCAATCGGGCCTTCGCCGCCTCGATCAGCTTGAGCAGCTCCTGGCGGCGGTCGGCGCGGCGGGCGTTCTCCGCTTCCAGCTCCTCGACCATCTTCCGCGCTGCGTCCCGCTCTTCCTCCTTGCGGCGGAGAAGCTGGTCCAGCTCGGGAACGGTCTTGTCATCGAGAAAGCCGACCTCCGGATCGCTCGGGAGGTTTTTCAGCGCATCGGCGTTGGTTTGCCGGTCGGCGGCGACCGACTTGGTGTTCGCGTCGAACTGGGCCGCCTTGGCGTCGAAGCTGGCGCGGAGCGAAAGCTCCTGGAGGGCCTGATCGTAGAGCTTGAGCGCCTCCACCCGCACCACGTCGCTCAGGGCCGTCGCTTCCTCGATCTGCTGCCGGCGGGCCTGCACCACGGGCGGCGTCAGCTCGACGATCTCGGGCGCCGCGGCGACCTCGGCGTCGGCTTTGTCCGCCGCGGCGGGTTCAGCAGGCGAGCTTTCGGCGGCCGGCTCGGCGGCGCCTTCTTCCGCAGCGCCCGCCTCCCGCAAGGGATTGTCGGCGACGGCCACGGTCCCGGCGCCCGCCATCCACGCCGCAGTCGCCACGACAAGAGAGAGTGTGCGAATCACAACCCGAAATGCATCCTGCAATCGAAGAAAACAGGTTTCCTACCTGCCCGCCTGACGCTGCACGAAGTCCTTAGCGACAGGCCGTTGGGGGTCCGTGATTGTGCCACGATCGCCCGCTTGCTACAAGATGGATAAGCAGCGTCGCAGCGTAGCGGGTGCATGACGGGGTTCGCAATGGAGTTTTGGGATTTGTCGCAGCAGGGTGT
>JAHWKS010000204.1 GCA_019347795.1 Planctomycetota bacterium
GGATCGGGATTGGCGCTGATCGCCGCGGGCGAGCGGGGCCTGGAGCTGCACGACGCTTCCGACCCCTCCGTCACGTACAACTTCCTGACGCAAATCGACACGCGGGGGAGGGCCAAGAGCATCGCCGTGGCGGGCGGAATCGCTTTCGTGGCCAACGGCGCCGAAGGATTAGCCGTCGTCAGCTATCTTCCCTTCGACAATCAGGGCCAACCGCCCCAAGTATCCATTGCCTCCGCCGATTTGGACGTCGATCCCAATACGCCTGGCGTGCAGGTAACCGAGGGCGATTCCCTTCCCATCGCAGTCGAAGTGAGCGATGACGTGCAGGTGCGCAATGTAGAGCTGCTGGTGAACGGCGAGGTCGTGCGGAATGACATAAGCTTCCCGTTCGACCTGGAGGCAATCGCCTTGAACGAAGCCGGAGATGACGTCGGCGTCCAGGTCCGGGCCACCGACACCGGCGGCAATGCAACGCTGTCCGATTCGCTAACATTCCAGTTGGTTCCCGATACCTTTGGGCCGAGCATTGTGGAAACCAGCGTTTCGGCCGGCGAGACGATCGGCCCCAGCCTTCGCCGTCTGGAAATAACGTTCTCCGAGCCGATGGCTGCCGCGACTATCTCGCCCGCGAACCTGCGCATTTTCGACGCGGCGGATCAAGCGATCTCGACAGACGTTGAGCTTCGCAGCCGGGACCGCCGGGCCCGGGTCGGGTACGGCGTCTTGCCGGAGGGCGATTACCGATTCGTCATCGACGCGCCGGCGATTACTGATCGTGCGGGCAATCCGCTGGGGGACCAGCCGATTGCGATTCCCTTTACCGTCGCCCGGTCGGCGATTCGCTGGGTGGGCGGGTTCAGCGATCGATGGACTGACGCAGACAATTGGGACCTGGGCGAGCTCCCGGGCGCCGACCATGACGTGACGATCAATCCCGCCGGCGCGGAGAGCATCTTTGTCGCGGACGTCGAGATCAACATCGCTTCCTTGACGGTCGGCGGGAGCGGAACGCCCTCGCTGCGCATCGCAGACGGAGCCTTGAAAGCGATTGGCTCCGTGGAGATTGCATCCGGCGCCGTGCTCGAAATTCACCAAGGAGGTCGCCTGGACGCCGAATCCATCAACAATCGTGGGGAATTGCGGCTCATCGAAGGCGGCGTTATTGCGGGCGACCTGACGAACCAAAATCTCTTCGCCGTCGAAACGCGGGACACAGGCTCGCAAGACTCCGGGCCGGCGGTGATCGACGGCGCCGTCGTCAACACCGCCGCGGGAACGCTGCGCGTGACGCCCGACGATGAGCAGAGCACCCAGCTAAGGATAAACGGCGATTTGTTGAATGCCGGCGCAATCGAGTTGGGGACAGCCGATTCGGCGAGAGCCGCGACCTTGCTCCTCCCGCGCGACGTGCTTGTGAACGAAAGCAGCGGCGTCGTCGAATCGCTCGGGCAGATGGGAAATCTCCTTACGGCCGAATTGGATAACCGCGGGCTGATCCGCTCGGAAAGCCGGCTGACCATTGACGGCATCGGCGCCGATCATCACAACACGGGAAGGGTGGAAGTCCAATCCGGCGGGCTGACGTTGAGTCGGCTCTTTCGTTGGGTCAATGAGGGCGACGTCACCGTCGGCGACGCGGCCGCATTTCAATTTCGCGACGGCCTCTTCGAGCACTTGCAAGGGAATTTCGACGTCGGAGGAGACTGGACGATCAGCAGCGGCGTGGTCCAGCTTGGCGGCGAGCTTGACACGGCCGGGATCGGAGCGCTCCGCTTGAGCGGCACGCTCGGCGTGAACCGCCTCATCAACGCGGCGGGAAAGACGGTGGAGTTCCTGGACGGCGGGGCGGTCGATGGCGATCTCGAGAACCATGGCGCGATGATCGTCATTAATGGCGGCAATGAAGTCAGCGGCGCCTTCACCAACGCTGCGGGCGGGACGCTGACGCTCGACGGCAGCGGCTTCTCGACGGTCGTTCCCGAACTACGGATCGGGGGCGATGCTTCGAACGCCGGAACCATCGAATTCTTGGGACGCCGAAAGGCGAGGCTTCGCGTTGACGGAGGACCGCTGGTAAACGAGGCGGCGGTCACGATTCATGCAAACGGAACTCCGCAAAACCGGTTCTTCCTGCATGCCGCGCTCGAGAATCGCGGAATCGTGGTGACTGATAGCGATCTCGAGGTCGCACGATCCGGCGCTCAGCATCGCCACAGCGGCGACTTTCGGGTGAACCAAGGCATCCTCACCTTCTCGCAATCCGGCGCCAATGCGAGCCTGGTGAGCACCGGGACCATTACGGTAAACGACCCTGGCTCCACGCTCGGGCTTGTGATCGCCGGCGGCGAGTTCCGACAGAGCGGCGGCGCCATCAGCCTCAACGGCGCCTTGGACATCCGCGATACGACCTTCACGGCGGACGCCGGGTCGTTCGCATTCCCGGATGGCTTCTGGGACGCGGAGGACTCCGTGATCAATATTTTGGGCGACTTTTCGACCGCGGGCCTTCATTTGCTGGAATTGACCGACAGCACGCTTAACATCAGCGGGACGCTGACCCACGCCGACGATGAGACACTGCGGCTGATTCGCAGTACGGTCGTCGGCGATGTGGTGAACCAGGGGATCCTCGACGTGCCCGGCTCCTCCAGCACCATCGACGGCGCCCTGACGAACGCGAAGGACGCCATCGTCCTCATTCGGGCCCAAGGGCCGATCGACCAATTTCGACCCATCGGCGACGCGGAATTGCGCGTCACCGGCGGCGTGCAGAACTCGGGCTTTATCTTCCTGGAGGAGGAGCAGGCTGGTCAGGGAGAGAACGACACGGCCGCCATTTCCGTCACCGGAGGCCCACTGAACAACGAGTTCAACGGCGTGATCAAGGCCGACTCGGGCATCGGCCGACGCCGCATTGTGGCGACCGTGGAGAACGACGGCGTTCTCCAGGCGAACCAGGACTTGGTAATCGATGGGGACTTGCGGCAGGCGTCCAACGGCGCGTTGAACTTTCCCATCCCCGGCGCCGACCAGTTCGGCGCGATCGAGGTTACGGGCGTGGTTGTGCTGAATGGGCTTTTAAACGCAATCTTTGAGAATGGCTTCTCGCCGGCCGTGGGCTCGCGATTCGAACTCCTCACCTACACCAGCCATAGCGGGACCATCCAGGTATTTGCGCGGCAACTGCCGCCCGATCGCGGCTTCACAACGGAGGTGGACGCCGCAGGTTTGACGATGGTGATCGGGAGCGCGCTCCGCTCAGCGTCCCGCGCCGAACTGCTTCCCGAAGCGAGCGTCCTGGACGCCGCCAGCTTGCAGTCGCTGTTCGACTCCGCTGTCGCCCGCTGGGGGAGTGCAGGCGTCAGTCTTGACGCCCTCGCTCGCCTGCACACGGTGGACGTGCGAGTGGCCGAGCTATCCGGGGACCTGCTTGGACTGGCCACCGCAGACACAGTCTGGATCGACGCGGATGCGGCCGGCCACGGTTGGTTCATGGACGACACGCCTGAGGAGGATGAAGAATTCTCTCCGACGGCGGTGGATCGCGTCTTCGGGGCGTTGGACGGCGGCCCCGCCGATGGGAGGATCGCCCTCGTGACCGTATTGCTTCACGAGCTGGGCCATGTGCTTGGTCGGGACGACCACGACGGCGGACTCATGGCGGAGATCCTCGCTCCGGGCGTTCGGAAGACGCCCTGATTTTGCGCCGGCTTCATCGCAAACCAGGATCTGGCGGAGTTGCTTGGAGCCGCGGGAGGCGGTGGAGGACTTGGGGGAGGCGTTGGGGCGGCGGGTTCGGGACGAGCACTTCCGGCGGCTCGGCCCGGAAGTAGTTGATGGCGCGATCGACGCCGTCTTCGGCGCCGTGGAGCAGCACGTCGCTGAGGAGGAACGCCAGCGCGCGGGTTCCCACGCGGCGGGTCTCCCACATGACGAATTGCGTGACGTCGATCGCGCCGTTCACAATCGGGGCGCCGCGAGCCGGAAGGCCAAAGGAGCCGCAAACCCAGCCGTCGATCGCCTCCAAGCGACGCTGCGACCAGTCCACCGCGGCATCCATGCGGATCAGGTTCGCGGTGGAGTAGAGGTTGTAATCGGCCGCCGCGATCTTGTTCCAGTGCAGCGACTGCGTCGCCTCGGCCAGCCAATTCGTATCACCCTCGACGCGCGGCGCCAACTCCTGCGCCTCGAGCGCCGCTTGCGTCTGGCGGTAAAGCGTCCGCGCCGGCGGCTCGCCGCTCCCCAGCGCCGTCGCGGCGTCGTCGATCAGCCGGTTCACGCTCACCTCCGCCAGGCTGAGCGTGTTGTAGACGATGTTGCTCAGATCCCAAAAACTCCTCGGCCGGTTGATCGTGAGGGGCTGGTGGGAATACTCCGGCCGCGGCTGGAAGGGCAACTCATGCCAGGCGGAGAGATCGACGTCGCGCCAGTAGCGAGGCTCGACCAATGCGGAATGCGGAGTGCAGAATGCGGAATGCTTTGGTTCGAAGAGGGTCCAGAGGGGGCGGCCGTCGAAGTGGCGGGGGTCGAATTCCACCCCGACCATGGCCAGCACGGTGGGGGTGAGGTCGACGGCGCGGGCGGGAGCGCTCAGCACGGCGCCGCGGCGGACGTTGGGACCGGCGACGAAGAGCGTGCTCCGCATAGTCGCGTGGAAGGGGTGGCCGTGCGCTGTGCCGGGTTCGTTGAACGTGTTGAACTGCCAGCCGGGCGACGCGCACACGACCAGGTCGGGAGCGAAGCGAACTTCGCGAGGCCGGAGACGCTCCTCCCACAGCAGGTGCCGCGTCATCGCCACGACGCTGTCGGGGTACGGCGTCGCCAGCGTCAGGTGCAGCCACGTTCGCTCGTCGTGGTAAGCGTGCAGCAGGTCGGGAGGCAGCACCGCCGACAATTGCAAGGGATCGTCGGGCGGCGCGATCGACTCGCGATAGAGGATGGTCCCTCCCGCCGCGGGAGAGACATCCTCGACCACGCGATAGCGATAGAACCAGCGGCCTTCATCGTCGCGCCGCCGATCGATCACCGCCCACCCGCGCTGCCGATGGTGAACGAGGACCGAGCAGTCGTCAATCTTCGCCAACACCAGATCGATCGGAAACTGCTTCTCGGGACGCACGTCGTGCGCCTCAACGTGGGCGAGCATGCGGATAAGATCCACCGGCGGGGCGTGCGAGGAGACGCGATATTGCATCAGCTCGCCGGCGGCGTTGGGACCGGACCAATCGGCCGACTCGAAGCCGCCGTGCGGGAGGAAAACGCGAGCGACGCCGTCGCCAAGCGCCTCCACAAACACGAATTGCCGCGGTCCATCGCCGCGGGTTTTGTTGATCCAGCGATGCTGCCGCACCGTCAAGCCGAGTCCGCCGCCGACCCACCGGCCATCGGCGGTTCGCTCTCGCGGGCGATGAAAGAACTCGTTCGCCAGGTCGAAGCGGTCCAGATGCTCGAACCGTCCGCCGTGATGGCCGTGATCGCTTACCAGAATCAGATAGGTCTTGTCGAGACGTCCCTGGCGCCGGACGTGGCCGACGACCTCGCCGATCATTTGATCCGCTTCGGCGATGGTGCGCCGCGCCATGCCGAACTGCCCGCGGAACTCGTGATGGCTTACCGTGTCGGTTTCCGGCAGCCAGACGATCATCACGTCGTCCTGCTGCCGCAGAAGGTGCTCGATCGCGTAGACGGTGTTGGCCTCATCGATAAAGCGGTCGGCCTTTTGCGTTCCCAGGTACGGCGCTTCGTCGGCGAGATAACGGGTCCAAAGTCGCGGCGAAAGGTCGGACATGATCGGCAGCACGCCCGCGCCGTACGTCTTGCCGTGCCGCGTCAGATGCCGGCCGAGCGCGGGAACGTTGCTGGTGTGCAGGGCGACGAAATCCTCCGCCGCCTGGAGGCCGGATGTCGCCCGCACCGCGAGGGCGCCGACGCCGAGCGCGACTCGATCGGCGCCTTCGCGATCCAGCAACAGCCCGCTGGTGACCGGCCCGAGCGTTTCGAGGTAGTTCTCGCTGCGGCCGCGTTTGCGATCGAAGCCGACCTGGGCTTTCAACCCGTGGCGGTCGCTGAAGCAGCCGGTCCACATCGAGCCGTTCGCGGTGATAGTGTTCGAGGGGAACACCGTGAGCGAGTTCTCGACGTGCGTTCCTCCCTCCAGAAAGATCTGCGTGATGTGTGGGAGATGTCCCATCGCCGACATCTCCTCCACCACGTCGGGACGCAGCCCGTCCACATAAAAGATGACGACCTTCGCCCGCGGAATCGGCCGCCCGGTGGGAAGGTCAGCCGGTTTACGGCGCCGCAGCCGCACCGGCTGAAGCGGCCGGTCCAACTCGACGGCGACGGTGAAGTGCCCGGCGTTGTCGGCGTGATGAAAGTCGTTCACCCCGAGGTACAGCGGACCGGACTGCTCCGCCGCGAGACTCATCCGCGCTCCGACGTAGAAGGGCGGACCTCGTTCGCCGATCTTTCCAACAAGAGCGTAGCACGGCGCCGGTCCGGCGCCCGCTGCGGGAAGCGGAAAGAGACGGCCGACGGCGTCCGCGTCGAAGAAATACGTTCCCGCCGGTCCGGCGCGGCAGCGATCTCGTGGCGACTCGGCGGACGGCCGGCGAAACTGCACCTCGCCTCCGGCCTGAATGGCGATGGTTTGACCGGCTGCGATCCACAGCCCCGTCTCGACCCACGCCGCGTTGCCGGGAACCAGCAGACTGCGGAACTCGGCGGCGATCGCCGGAGCAGACGCAAAGACGAGCGCACCCAGCGCCGCAACGGCGGAGAAGCCGCTTCCCCGAGGGTATGCCCGCCGCACGCCGATCACCATGCCCGCAGTTGCCTCATTCCCTGGAAAACGCGAAACGGCGAACTGTACCGGCTCCGCAAATTCCCGGCAATACGCGCGGGATACCCCTGCAAGGGGAGTGGCAGCGCGCATCGACGGAGATTGGCTCGACGACAGACGAAGGATCCTGCGGCGCTTTCGCCGCCGCGAAATTGGGCTTATATTTTCCGCTCCAACGCG
Organism: Planctomycetota bacterium; assembly: GCA_019347795.1. Classification (GTDB taxonomy): domain Bacteria; phylum Planctomycetota; class Planctomycetia; order Pirellulales; family Pirellulaceae; genus JAHWKS01. The sequence continues at coordinate 7,022 of JAHWKS010000204.1, forward strand.
AATAATAAGGAAACGGAAAAGGAACCGCAGTGCAGATGCTGCGCGCCTCACCACCCCGAAGCGACATGAAAAAGACCAAAACGAAGGGAAAATCATTAAACAAGGGCCTGACGCAGCCGGGGGGGAAGTCTCCCAACCCGCACTCGTCGCGGGCGTTTCGGGAGTTTGTCGAGTCGGTGGTGATCGCCGTCATCCTGGCCTTTCTCTTCCGCTCGTTCGAGGCCGAGGCGTTTGTCATTCCCACCGGCTCCATGGCGCCTACGCTGCAAGGCCGGCACATGGATGTGGCCTGTCCCGAGTGCGGTTACCGCTTCCGTGTGGGGGCCAGTTCCGAGAATCCCGACGCCGATCATCCCGCTCTCGTCAACGCGGGCATCTGTCCCGTGTGCCGGCGCCCGATGATCTTTGATCGCGATGATCCCAACCAGCGATCGTTCACGGGAGACCGGATCCTCGTCAGCAAGTTCTCGTACGATCTGTTCGAGCCGGAGCGGTGGGATGTGATCGTCTTCAAGTACCCGGGGAACGCCAAGCAGAACTACATCAAGCGGCTGGTCGGCCTGCCGGGTGAACTGCTGCGGATTTGGCACGGCGACATCTACGTCCGGCGCGACGAGGCGGAGGAGTGGCGAATCGCCCGCAAACCGTCGGAGAAGCTGAGCGCGATGCTGCAACTGGTGGACGACACCGATTACTGGGCGGAAGCGCTGATCGACGCCGGCTGGCCCTCGCGCTGGCAACCGTGGTCGGCGCCGGGCGCCGCGAAGTCAGCCGAGTGGGAATCGACGTTTGTTCCCGAGGATGAACGCCGCCGCTCCCAACGGTTCTCCGTGGATGCAACCGGCGGCGCCGAGGCATGGCTGCGGTACCGGCACATGGCGCCGACAGCGCACGACTGGTCCCGGATCCTGCGCGGCGAGCGATTGGAGG
>JAHWKS010000205.1 GCA_019347795.1 Planctomycetota bacterium
ATGAGCCTCTGATAGGTCCGAGCCAACCGTTTGGGATCTTTTGACCTTCGCAACAGCGTGTACCAGCCGGACAGTTGCTCCTCGATTGTGATTGCAGTGATTGCCAAGTCATCCAAGGGATGCCTTAACACATTGTGGCAGACGGTGGCATGTCCCTCCTGGAACAGGACCACGACATCTGTGTCAAAGACGAAAAGCGCCATGGCCCGGACTAATTCGCGTCGGCTTGACGTCGGTATTCGGCCATCGCGTCTTTCCACTCTTGGAGCAACGGCTCATCCTTGAAGATTCCTGCAAACCTCGCCAAGGGGTGCTCCGTCCCATCAATGCTCAGCGCAGCCAGTTCAGACCCGGCTGCAATGCGGCGCTCGATGAGTTGTCGAAGTTTGTCCACGGCTTCATCACGGCTAGGCGCCTCAGCCTGCAACTCCAGCGGCGCACCGGTTGAGGCGCGAAAACCGCCGTCGCTAATCGGGTCGATCAGGATAGGGATGTGCATGCGACACCTTGTACGGGTTGAAATGCCATATTATACGTGACTTGGCGCCGAAGCGCCCTCAACTCCCCTTCTTCTGCAGCTTGGTCCATTCGTCGCGGAGGGTGACGGTGCGGTTGAAGACGAGGCGGCCCGGCCGTGTTTCGTCATCGACGGCGAAGTAGCCGAGGCGCTCGAATTGATAGCGGTCGCCGGGGCGCCCCTTCAGCAGGCTCGGCTCCAGCCGGGCGTCGGTGGTGACGTGCAGTGAGTTCGGGTTAAGATTGTCCAGCCAAGTCTTCCCCTCGTCCACGTCCTCCGGATCGGGCGCCGCAAAGAGGTGGTCGTAGAGACGCACCTCCGCGGGAACGGCGTGCTCGGCCGAAACCCAGTGGATCGTCGCCTTCACCTTACGGCCGTCGGGGGCATTGCCGCCGCGGGTGGCCGGATCATAGGTGCAGTGCAACTCCACGACTTCGCCCGTATCGGAATCCTTCACCACGTCTTCGCAACGGATGAAGTACGCCCAACGCAGCCGCACCTCACGTCCGGGCGCCAGCCGGTAAAACTTCTTGGGCGGCTCCTCCATAAAGTCGTCCTGCTCGATGTAAAGCACCCGTGAAAACGGGACCTGCCGCGTGCCGGCGGCCGGATCCTCCGGATTGTTCACCGCCTCCAGGTGCTCTTCGTTGTCTTCGGGATAGTTCGTGATGACAACCTTCAGCGGGCGCAGCACGGCCATCGCCCGCGGGGCGCGGCGGTTCAGGTCGTCGCGGATGGCGTTCTCCAGCACGTGCATGTCGATCGTGCTGTTGAACTTCGCCACGCCGATGCGGCGGCAGAACTCGCGGATCGCCTCGGGCGTGTAGCCCCGGCGCCGCAGGCCGCAGATGGTCGGCACCCGCGGATCGTCCCAGCCGTGGACATGCCCCTCCTTCACCAGCGTGAGCAGCTTCCGTTTGCTCGTCACGGTGTACGTCAGGTTGAGCCGGGCGAACTCGATCTGCTGCGGATGAAACACGCCGAGCTGCTCCAGGCACCAGTTGTACAGCGGGCGGTGGTTCTCGAACTCCAGCGTGCAGATGGAGTGCGTGATCCCCTCAATGGAATCGCTCTGCCCATGCGCCCAATCGTACGAGGGATAAATCCGCCACCGATCCCCCGTGCGATGATGGTGGGCGTGCAGGATGCGGTACATCACCGGATCGCGCATGTTCAGGTTGGGCGAGGCCATGTCGATCTTCGCCCGCAAAGTGCGCGAGCCGTCGGGGAATTCGCCGGCGCGCATCCGGGCCAAGAGGTCGAGGTTCTCTTCGACGCCGCGGTCGCGGAAGGGACTGTTTCTGCCCGGCTCGGTGAGCGTGCCGCGATGCTCCCGCATCTGGTCCGGCGACAGATCGCACACATACGCCTTGCCCGCGCGGATGAGCTGCACCGCCCACTGGTAGAGCTGCTCGAAGTAGTCCGAGGCGTAGAACTCCCGGTCGTCCCAAGAGAAACCGAGCCAACGGACGTCCTCTTCAATGGAATCGACATACTCGACGTCCTCCCTGGTCGGATTCGTGTCGTCGAAACGCAGGTTGCACTTGCCGCCGTACTGCTCCGCCAGGCCGAAGTTGAGGCAGATCGACTTGGCATGCCCGATGTGCAAGTAGCCGTTCGGCTCGGGAGGGAACCGCGTGTGGACGCGGTCCCGCTTACCGGTCTTGAGGTCGTTTTCGATGATCGCTTCGATAAAGTTGAGCGACCCGGCCTCGGCCGTCTCGCCGGCCGGGTTCGCAGCATTATCATTCATAGTCGCGGCTCCGCGCGCGTGCAGGATAAACGATTGATAGCGGATTAGGTCGGCGCCGGGGCGCTCGTTCCCGCGCGGGGGACGAAACAGGTCGTCCACCGCACAGCGGAAGCCGGGGACGACATCCTCGCCGTCGACGACATCGCCGGCGCGGAGAATTGCCCCGCCGCCCTCCTTGCGCAGGATAAGCACCGTCTTCGTCGCCGGAATGAGCACCCATACCAGGCGTACTCCCGCGCCCAAATATATTCGTAAACCTTGCGGAAGACTTGCTCCGTAACGTCGTTCGGAGAAACTACCTCAACAGCCAGATCGGGGGCCATACGGCTATAGCCGGCCGGCAAGGACTCGGCAGCCAATCGGTCCGCGGCGATAAAGGACACATCCAGTCGGCGCACTTTGTTCGGCTGGTCCGCGAAACACTGGTAGCCGCCCTCGGCGTCGAACACCGCACCGATTCCCGTCTCGTCGCAATAGGCGCCTAGGTAGCGGTTGAGCCGGCTTCCGACGTAGCTTGATTGCATTCCCATGTATCGCTCCACCAGTTCGCCGTCCACCAGCTCGTAGCGGTCGCCGTCCGGCATGGCGAGCAGGTCCTCCGGCGTGACTGGCGGAGCGGTCTGTGAGGCTGCGGTGCTCATCTTCCCATCCTCAACGATTTCGCGTTTGGGAGTCGTTTCGCTTCTCTTCTTACTCTACCCGATCGGCTCGTTGGGCGCCCAGGCGAGGAACCTCGTCTCTCGCGTCGCGGCGCGGGGCTCGGTAATCGAACCTCGTGGGGGCGGCGGCCGCAGCGATTATTGTCCGCCTTACATTTCGAAACAGCCGGCGCGCTGGGCGTTTATGAGCTAGATTTGAGTGGGCGTCTGCTCCTCGGCCTGGGAGACACAGCGATGCACACCCAAAGAATCGATGCCCGACAGCTCCTCCTGGTGGCGGCCGTGTTTGCCCTCGGGGCCATGCTCCTGGCGGGCTGGACGCCCTTGTCGCCGACGATCGCCACGATGTTCGGCTCCTTGACGCTCGCCTTCGGCGTGCTGGCGATTTGGGACGTGGCGGCCACCCGTTATGAGTTCACGGCGAACGAGCTGGTCATTCACGGCGGCGCCACACGGCAGCGGATTCGCTACGACACGATCGAAGCGGTACGCCTTGCCCGCGGCCTGCTGGGCCGGCTCACTTCGCCCAACTCGGTGCGGCTCTCGGTCGGCGCGCGGACCGCCGGCGTTATCGCCCTCTGCCCCCGAGACCGTGATCAATTCCTTCGCGACCTGATGCGGGCGGTCCCCTGGGTAGCCGTGGTGGATCGGTAAGACGCCGTCACGGGACGAACTCCAGCCCCGGCAGTTGTTTCTGGAGCTCCGCCTTGCCTTCGTCGGTGACGTTCGTTCCCGCGAGGCGGATTTCCTTGAGGCTCTTCATTCCGTAAAGTTGCGGGAGGTCGGCGTCGCCGATGGGGACGCCACCCAGGTGAAGCGTCTCCAGGCGGTCCAATTTGCCCAGCAGCGGCAAAGACTCGGCCGTGACCGTGGCGCCGCACATGCAGAGCCACGTGACGCCGGCCAGGCTCGGGGCCAGCGCCGCGATGCCTGCGTCCGTCACTTGCGTGCTCGACAGGCCGACCCGCTGGAGTTGCTTCATCCCCCGCAGCTCCGCCAGTCCGGCGTCGCCGACTTCGGTAGCAACGAAGAACAGGATCTCCATCTGCGTCATCTCGCGGAGATGGGCCAGTCCGGCATTGGTGACGTCGGTGTAGCTCAGGATGAGGTACTCGAGTCCGGTGAGGTGGGCGATGTCGGCCAAGCCCGCATCGGTAATGCGGGAGCGGTTCAAGTCGAGCGCCGACAGGTCCGGCACGCCGCGCAGGATGGCCAGATCGTTATCGTCCCAGGCGAGGCCGCGGTCGGAGTCGCGGTCGAAGATCGTATCCAGGCGCAGGGCCGGCGGCAGGTCCTCCAGACGTTCAATATAGGTTGACCTGGTCCCGGCGATCACGACTTGCACTTTGCCTCCCTTCCAGAGCGCCCGCTCGGCCGCGCGCCGCTCGGCGGAGGCGTTGGGCTTGAAGGGAACGTGCCGCGGCGCGCCGGCGATCGGCAGAAGGCGGACGGAGTGAAGGCGAAACTCGGCGCCGTCGCTTCGCAGAAACAGCACGCCGTCGTAAAAGGCGTGGTCGGCGGCCGCCAGCGGGCGAGCAACCGGAGACGTGAAAAAGGGCTCGCCGTTTCGCTCGACTCGCACGCCGCCGCCGTCCACCTCCAACGCCATCGCGACGCGCTCTCGCGCGGGAAAGGCGGATGTGAGCACGGGCGTTTTAATTCCCGCTTGCGACTCATCCGAGCGCCACATCCCGCTGGCGCCTTCCTCATCAAACGCCGCCAGGCACATCTCCCGGCCGACCGGCAGTCCCACGCCGAGCCAGCCGTCGCCGGAAACCCTCTCGATATCCAGCTCCACGCGATAAGCCTCCGGCGGAATGACCGGGAATTGCAGCAATGCCGGACGGTCTTCTTCGGCCGCCGCGAGCCGCCAGGATTCATCCTCCTTCGTCAACTGTCCGTCGATGACGTCGCGCACTTCGTCCACGCCGGCCAGCAGGTCCCACGGCGCGGCGACATCCAACTCCGCCTCCCAGCTCTCCACCGCGGCGACTTCGACCTCGAAGGCGCCGACGTTGTCGCACCAGTCCATGCCGTCCATCACGCCCAGGAAGAGCCGCTCGGCGCCCGGCGGGACGACGAACTGCTGGACGTTGCCTGCTGAGGAGCGGCCGTCGCCGATGAAGAACAACTCGCCCAACTTCGGAGCGATCACTTCATGCGTCAGCGCGGCGGAAACCTCCGGCGACGACGGCGTTTGGATTTGCGTCACAGGCCCGCCTTCCGCCGAGAGCAGCAATCCGACGAGCCCTCCGACCGGCGCCGCGGCGTCCGCATCCGCCGTCGAGGAGCGATCGATCGCCCGCAAACCGCTGCCGCCGTCGGGACCGCGCGTCACCACGCCGGACTTTTCGCGCACGGCGCCGTTGGCGGAGAACGTCAGCGCCCTGCCGTGAACCAGCGATAAGCCGCGGACTTCGACGGCGCCTTCAGCCAGCGCCGCATCGCGGCCCAACGATGCGCCCGCGGCTGCGCCCGCCAGGTACGGGTTCGCCGTGGCGGGGACGATGACGCGCGTCCTGGCGACCCCGCCGGCCTTCTCCTCCGGCGCCTTGCGGAACTTCAGCGACGAAAACGCGATCTGCTGCGTAAGCGGCGGCGGGAACGATTCCTCTCCATCGTCTTCCGCCTCCACGCCCACGACGACAAGGATGCGATCCACCGGCTCGGCGAATTGCACACGAGCCTTGCCGGCGTCGGTGGCGTCATCGGCCGGCGCGATCCCGAGCAGGACCGGCGCGGCAGCGCTACCCGAGAATGACGACTTCGCCACGCGGCTCGCATATTCCTGCGGATGCCACGCCGCCGCGGGCCCACGCATGTCTTGCTTCGTCACGGCGGACCCGAGCTCGCTGATCGCGGGCGTCACCTGCCGGCCGCCGCGCATCCCCAGCACCGCAACCCGCTCGCGACGCCGGTGCGCGTCGGCGTCGATGTCGAAGAGGTCGAACTCCACGTCCGTCACCGGCGCCGAATAGTGGATTGATGCCGCGGCGGTCTCGTGCGGCTCGCGATGGGGAAGCCGCCAGAGCAGCGTTCGCGTCGCTTCCGAGTTTCGCAAACCCGCATCGCCGCCGGCGGCGAGGGCGTCGTCGCCGGAGAGCGCAAACGTCACGTCGACGCCGTCCACCGGAAACGTCGCATACCGCATGCGGCGCCATTCGACCTCGTCCCAGTCCAGCGTGTGGGCGGCGCCGAACGGCCGATTTAATGAGAAGTTGATGTCGTGCAACCCGACCGTCTGCGGCCCCGACAGCGTCTTCTCCTCGTTGTTCGCCGGGGCCGCACGGCTTAACTCCAACTCGATGCGATCCACCGGCGCCGAGACGGTGACTTGGACGTTGCCGACATCCGAGTCTTGTCCGGTGTCGGACGCGGTCGAGGCGCCCCGCACGGCGCCCCCCTCCTCGTCGAGGCGATTGGCCCGGTTCACCGACAGGGCGACCGGCGTCGGCTGGTCGAAAAGAAATCCCCTTACGGCGACTCGATCCGGCAAATGGCCGCTCGCTTGATCGACGTCGAACAAACGGAACGAGACGTCGCGCACCGGCTCGGAAAACTCGATCGACGCGGTCATGCTCGGCTCGGCCTCGCTCACCACCAGGACGAGACTATCTTCAGGCGGCTGCAGACCGCCGTGCAGCGATGCATCGTCCTGCGGCAACGGTAGCTGAGGGTCCGCGTTCCAGTCGCGCGTGAGGGATATCGTCATCGTGACGTCACCCAGCGTGAATTCGCGCGTGGTGACCAGGGGATCCGGCCACATCGCCTCGTCCCACGAGAGCACCGAGTGCGGCCCATCCGGGCCGGCGGGCGGGACCGGCTCGGCGCCGCGCCGCCAGCGGGGGACGGCGAAGGCGAGCACCGCCGCGATCGCGAGAAATGCGAAGCCGCCGACCGCCAGCCAAAGCGGGCGACGCGAGGGACGCGCCGGTCTCGGCGCCACGTCGTCGATCTCGTACACCGAGGGCTTGCGCCGCTTCAGCGCCGTGCCCGGATCGGTCGCCGCCGAGGTGAGATAGTCGGCCGTGTCGATGCTCGAACTGCCCACCTCCGGCGCGGGGAGCGTCGCCAGATCGACCTGGGCCAAAAGCCGCTTCACGTCGCAGCCTCGGGCCAACGGCGCGAGCGCCACTGCCACCTCCGCCGGCCGCAGGTAGCGGTCGGCCGGGTCTTTGGCCAGCATTCGCTTGACGATCTCCGCCAGCCCGTCCGGCGCCTCGGGGCGAAGCGTCTGCAGATCGGGCGGCGGCGTTTCGACGTGGGCCAGGACGATCTGCTGGGGCGAAGCGTGCTCGCCGTCGAACGGCGGTCGGCCGCTGAGCAGCTTGAAGAGCGTGCAGCCGAGACTGTAGATATCGGCCCGCACATCGACCGAGCCGCTGTCTTCGGCTTGCTCGGGCGCCAGGTATTCGACGGTGCCGACCGTGCGATTGGACGAGGTCAGCTCTTCGGAGGAGTCCTTGAGGATCGCCAGGCCGAAGTCGAGGATCTTGACCGCTCCCGTGGTTGAGAGCATCAGGTTCGAGGGCTTGATGTCGCGATGCACCAGCCCGCGGCGCGAGGCGTGCTCCAGTCCCACGGCCGCCTGGCCGACAAGTTGGCACGCTTCCTCAATCGGCAGGGGACCGAGGCGCCGCACCAGCCGCTCCAGATCCACCCCCGGCACGTACTCCATCACGAGGTAGTGAACGCCTTCGTCCTGCCCCGCGTTCTCGAACCGCACCAGGTTGGGATGCGAGAGCTCTCCCACGAGGCGAATCTCACGGCGGAAGCGGGCGCCCGCCTGCGGGTCGTTCATTCGCTCCGCAGGCAGCAGCTTCACCGCGACTTGCTTCTTGAGCCGCGTGTGTACCGCGCGATACACCTCGCCCATGCCGCCGCGGCCGAGCAACTCCACCAGCTCGAAGCGGCCGAGGAGGCGGGTGATGGACTCGGCCGGCGAAAGATCGGACGGCGACGGGCCGCCTTCGCCCGTGGCGCCGCGCGAAGCGTCGGGAACCCAGACCCGGGTGGC
>JAHWKS010000206.1 GCA_019347795.1 Planctomycetota bacterium
CCCACGACGGCGTTCTCGAAGCCGGGGATGATCTGCCGCTCGCCGAGCTGGAACTGGAGCGGTTGACGCTCGCGTGAGGAGTCGAACACCGAGCCGTCGGGCAGCTTGCCGGTGTAGTGGACGGCAACTGTGTCGCCAGGTTTCGCTTGGGACATCAAATCTCTCCCTCGTTCAAGAACCGAATACGACGAAGCGCAACCACACACTCCGCTTCTAATAGTCTACCCCTTGGGCGCGGCGAGTGAACCCCGGAAACTTTCTCACGCCGCCGCACACCGCTGCCGCCGCTGTTGGACGTGCCTAGGGAATGCCCAACTCGTTCTGCACCACCAGCGCGGGACGCACCCCAGCGGCGGGACTGACGAAGCGAAAATCCACGATCACCACGTCACCGCGGTGGATCATTCAGATACTCCAGGTACTGATCAGGGTTTTCGTCGTCGTCATCTAAGATGCTCAAGATCATCGGGTACAACTCCCGCGGATCCATCTTGCTGTCGTCGTACTCGATCAGCTCCATCACGCGGTTGTACTTCTCCTGCCGCACCACGACGCAAGGCAAACCGTCAATCGTGACGGGCACGGGAAGCCCCTTCTCGAGATCGTGCTTCTGTTCTGAAGATAAGTTCATGGTTCGCATCCTCCCCCCCGAGGCTTATTCTCTGCCGGAAAATTCGCATTGTCCAGTGGAAACGGCGTCCAGCGTCAGGGCGGTCGATTTCGACCGTCAAGAGGGGCCGTCAGTACTGAATCAAACTCACCGCTTCGCGGGGGGCGATCTTTTCGCGGCCTTTCAGGTCGATCAGCTCGATCAGGAAGGCGCACGCGGCGACGTTGGCGCCGCAGTTCTCGACAAGGCGGCAGCAGGCGTCCACCGTGCCGCCGGTGGCCAGGAGGTCGTCCACCACCAGCACGTTCTGGTCCTTCAGCACCGCGTCCGTGTGCATCTCCAGCGTATCTTTGCCGTACTCCAGCTCGTAATGGAAGGCGTGCGTGTCGAAGGGGAGCTTGCCCGGCTTGCGGATCGGCGTGAAGCTGCAGCTTAGCTCCAGCGCCAGCGGCGCGGCGAAGATGAAGCCGCGGGCCTCGGCCGCCACCACGTTGTCGATTCCCCGCGTGCGGAACGGGGACGCCAACTGTGCGATCGCCTCGCGGAAGGCGGCGGGGTTGGCCAACAGCGGCGTGATGTCGCGAAAAAGGATGCCCGGCTTTGGAAAGTCGGGAATGTTGCGAATAAACTGTCTCAGGTCGAGGTGGGCGAGCTCGGCCATGCTGCGGTCCTTGGGCGAAGGGAATCTACCGGCAAACGACGAATATAACGTCCGCCGCGGCAGACCGGAAAGCGCCCTCCTTCGCTTGTCATCCGCCGCGAACCGGATCCTCCTTTGAATTGACTCCGATGTCCGATCCTCATTTGCTCAAGCCCGGCCAGGTCGTTCGCCTGAGCGATCTCTCCACCCGCGGCAAGGATTTTCATGACGACCGCGACAAGGCGGAAGCGGAATTCTTCACCCTTCGCGATGAGCTGGTGATGTGGCAACGCCGCTTGTACGCCGAAGGGGGGCGGAAGCTCCTCGTGGTGCTGCAGGCCACCGACACCGGCGGCAAGGATGGGGCGATCCGGCACGTCTTTCGCGGCGTCAATCCGCAGGGGGTCGAGGTGACGTCGTTCAAGGCGCCGACGCGGAACGAACTGGATCACGACTTCCTGTGGCGCGTTCACGCAAACGTTCCCGCCGCGGGCATGATCGGCGTGTTCAACCGCTCACACTACGAGGACGTGCTCGTAGTGCGGGTCGATCGGCTGGCGCCCGACGAAGTGTGGCGGGCGCGCTACGAGCACATCAATCGTTTCGAAAAGCTGCTCGACGATACGGGGACGACCATCGTCAAATTTTTTCTGCACATCTCTCGCAAAGAGCAAAAGAAGCGGCTTCAAAAGCGGATCGACAACCCCGACAAGAATTGGAAGTTCTCGCATGAGGACCTGCAAAAGCGGAAGCAGTGGGACGAATATCAGGAGGCTTATGAGGAGATGCTCAGCCGCTGCGGCGCCGAGCGGGCGCTGTGGCGGGTGATCCCGGCCGATCAGAAGTGGTACCGCAACCTCGCCGTCTGCCGCACGCTCGTGGAAACCCTCCGGGAGATGAACCCGCAGTTCCCGAAGCCGATCGAGGAGCTGTCGGAGGTGAAGATCGAGTAGCGATTAGGAGGGAAATAACGACTCGCCCGGCGCCGGCCATGGCCTAGAGTTGCGGTGGCGGACAACTCACAACTTCTGGACATGTTCTTCACAGGGAGAGGCGCCGATGGCGGGAGTTTCGGAAGAGACAGTGCGGATTTCGCCTCCGGCGATTGCGGAGGATCGCAACCTGGAGCGGGTGGAGCGGTCGCTCGATGAGCTGGAGCAACTGACCGAGCAGGCGACGCGGGACGAGCAGTGCGCCCCACCGCGGCCGGACTATCCGCTCCCAGCGGGTTTTCTGCTTTCCGTGGTGATTCCGGTCTTCAACGAAGAAGCGACGATCGAACACGTGATCGCGCGGCTCCAGGCGCTCCCCTTGCCGCTGGAGCTGGTCATCGTGGACGACCACAGCACCGACGGCACGCGCGGAATTCTCCGCCGTTACGAGGACGAGGCCGACATGCGGATCATCTACAAGCCGCAGAATGAAGGCAAAGGCGCGGCGCTGCGAACCGGGTTTGCGAAGGCTCGCGGCGACGTGATCGTGGTGCAGGACGCCGACCTGGAGTACGACCCGCGCGACCTGGTGCGTCTGATCCGGCCGATCGTGGAAGGCCGGGCCGAGGTTGCCTACGGCTCGCGGTATCGGGACGATCGCAACGAAGACGCCGAGTTCCGCCGCCGCCGGCAGCGCGACTCTTCGCTGCTGCATCGCTTGGGAAACGCCGCCCTCACGTGCGCCTCGAACTGCTTCACCGGGCTTCGCCTGACTGACATGGAAACCTGCTACAAAGCTTTCCGCCGCGACGCGATCCAACGGATCGAGCTGCAGCAGGACCGCTTCGGCATCGAGCCGGAGATCACCGCCAAGATCGCCCGCCGCGGCCATCGGGTGTGCGAGGTCCCCATCTCCTACCAGCCCCGCAGCTACGCCGAAGGCAAAAAGATCCGCCTCCGCGACGCCTGGCAAGCCCTCGCCTGCATCGTCCGCTACGGCGTGTGGGAGCGGAGCTGATCGAACGGGTGGGGCGCCGCCGACCGCCTACGGCGCGCCGACGCCTGGCAAGGCAATCGCGCTGATTTGCGGTCTCAGGCGCCGGCGATGCGTTTGACGTCTCCCGTTTGTTCATCCACTAAATAGAACACGCCGCGGCGGAGCACCTCCACCTTTACGTCGCGGTAGCCGGGAATGGTGATCTGCACCTCGCGGCGGTCTTCGAGCGGCGAGTGGGCGTAAAGCAGCCACCGCCGCTGGGGCGCCTCGCCTTGCACCAGCGCCAGGCTGATAACCGGCAGCTTCGTCGAAAGGTCCCACGGCCGGGGCGGATCGAGGTTCGTGTCGAGCGAATGCCAGCGGTCGATGTTCTGATATCGCTCGGGCACGTCGGTTCGGTAGGGATGTTCGCGGGCGGCGTTGACGATTAGTTCGCCGTGGCGCCAGAACTCGCGGAGCGGCGGATTCTCGTAAACGCGGTCCACCGCCTTTACGGTTTCCATCCAGTATGGCTTGACCGGGGCCAGCGGCGTGGCGTGGCCGCGAAACTCCCGCACCACCCGCGGCCGCACCAGCCACATGCCGTACTGCACCCAGCCGGCGGCCCGCTCCGGCGGATAGTCCTGTCCGTCGGCCATGTACTGCAGGGCCTTCGACTTCTTGACGTGCTCGGGCGACAGCCGGCGTCGCTCCGCCTCCGACAGAGGCGAGGACGACCGCGCCGCCAGCTTGGACGACTCTTCGACGCCCAGCCCCTCCATCCAATGCTTAACCTCGTTCCCGTCCCACGTGGACATCTCGAACCAGAAGTCCGGGTTTGCCGCCCACGCCTCTTCCAGCATGAAGACCCAGTTCATCGAAGCGACCTGCGTCGAGAAGACCTGATCGTCCCGCTTGTCGTGCCAGTGATCCGTGTAATAGGAAGGACTGCCGCCGTCCCAGTAGCGCCAGTCGGGGCTGGTCCAGCGCTCGCACGCCAGCGAGTAGACCTTCCAGCCGTCCCAGCGCCCCAGATGCGCGGGACCGAAGGCATCGTAGCCGATGAAGCGGACGTTCTTCTTCCAGGCGTCGCTGGTCAGCGCGGCGCGCATGGCGTCGAACATCACCGGATACCGCTCCGCCCAGCCCTCGCCGACCACTTGCCGCTTGAATTCATCTGATCGGCCTTCGCCGTATTTCTCCAGGTAGCGCAGAGACTGCTCTTCCAGCGGACCGTGCTTCGCCCAGCGAAGGTCCGGCGGCTCGTTGTTGGAAACCCACAGCACCCGCGGCGGGTTTGGATACAATTCCTGCACCTTCCGCATGGCGGGCGTGGCGACGTACTCCTGGGCCGGATCCTTCCACGGCGCCAGCGGCCCGAACGGACTAAGCTTGCGAGTGCGCGAGCCGTCCGGCGCGATCACGCCCGCCCAATTCGACAACGGCCCTTGCTGATACGCCTTCCCCACCAGCATCGCGTTCCACTGTGTCCCGCGAAACGAGACGGGCAGATCAAGCTCGCGGAAGTACCGCAGCAGCCGGCCGTAGTACTCGTCGAATCGCTCGCTCTCCGGATCCCCCTGAGGCCAACTCATCCAGGGAAGCACGTGATGGCCGGCCTGGATCAGGCCGATCTGATGATCCGGCTCGAACGATCCCGGCACGGTCCCCACGTTCCAATGGCTCGCCAGCGGCAAAGGCCTTCCTTCCGGCCCCCGCGGCGGCAACAACGCCTCTCGACGAATCTCCTCCGCCGCCCGCCGCGCCGCGGCCGTGGGTTGGTCCTGGGCCGCGGCGATATCGGCGAGAGAAGCGAATCCCGCAGTCAGTAGCAAACTCAGCCAAACGGCAAAGCGACAAGGCATCATAGCGGCCTCCAAAAAAGTAACTTTTGCCCGCCATTCTACCATCGCGAATCCGCGACGTGTCGCCGTCTACGCCGGACGGGCCGACGGCCGCGAATTGACAGGCGTCCTTCGCCGGCGTCAAAATGATCGTCTCAGCCAAAACGCCCTTTCGTTCGCCATGTGTATCGTCGCGCATCCGCTTGATGATTTTTCCCTTCCGCCGTTTCGTGTGCGGCGGTTCACCGTTGCGGAGTACCGGCGGCTCGGGGAGTCGGGCGTGCTGGGCGAGCAGGATCGGGTGGAACTGCTCGAGTTGCCGCCATGAGCGACGAGTCTTCGCCTCTGGCCCAGGATCACAATCGCCGGGCGTGGGATGGATTGGTGCGGCAGCGCCAGCGGTTCACCACGCCCGCCCGCGATGAGGATTTCCGCAACCCGCTCCAAACGCTCGACGGCTTGGGATGGCTGGGCGGCGACGTGCAGGGACGGCGACTCTTGTGTCTGGCGGCCGGCGGCGGAAGGCAGGGACCGCTCTATGCCGCGGCCGGCGCCGTGGTCACGGTTGTGGACATCAGCCCGGCGATGCTGGAGCTGGATCGGCAGGTGGCGGCGGAACGGAGGCTGCAACTGCGGACGGTGGCGGCGTCCATGGACGATCTCTCGATGTTCGAGGCGGCGGAGTTCGACATCGTGGTGCATCCGGTGAGCACCTGCTACGTGCCGGAAGTGGAGCCGGTCTATCGGCAGGTGGCGAGGGTCACTCGACCCGGCGGCCTGTACATCAGCCAGCACAAGCAGCCGGCGAGTCTCCAGGCGAGCGTGCAGCCGTCGGCCTCGGGATACGAGCTGAGCGAGCCGTATTATCGGCGCGGGCCGTTGCCGCCGATTTCGGGAAGCCCGCATCGCGAAGAAGGGACGCTGGAGTATCTGCACCGCTGGGAGCAGTTGATCGGCGGCTTGTGCCGGGCGGGCTTCGTCGTAGAGGATCTGATCGAGCCGCTGCACGCGGAAGCGCGGGCCGAGCGCGGCTCGTTCGCTCATCGCAGCTCGTTCGCGGCGCCGTACGTGCGAATCCTGGCGCGGCGGACGGGAGACGCGGCGGCGACGATCGAACGAAAGCTATGGTCCCCCTGACGCGCCCGAGCCGCGGCGCGTCGACGGGGCGGACCGGAAGAGCGTATTCTCCTGGATGTTGGGCGGTAAGTCGTCGTCCGACCCTGACTCTGACTCCTGACTCCTGACCCCTGACCCCTGACCGGCGCCGGCCTCGCCGTTCCCCCGACGACGCGCCCCGGCTCTACCGCCGCGCCACGACTCGATGAAAATGAAGCTGCACCTCGCGGTTCACCACGCGGCGGACGCCCTCCACCAGGCAGTGCGGCTCGTTGTCCTCCTGGCCCAGCCGCATCACGTCCTCCAGCCGGGCGCCGGGGAGGACGGTGAACGTCGATTGATGGATGATCTGGTTCCCCGCGTCCAGCTCCGGCACGATGAAGTGGCATGTGGCCCCGTACGTCAGCATCCGGCAGGCGAACGCCTCCTGGTACGGGCGAAAGCCGGGGAAGCTCGGCAGGAGGCCGTGGTGCAGGTTGATGATCCGCCCCCCGGCGAACTTCCAGCAGGTGGCCGGCGGCAGCACCCGCATGTAGCGGGCGAGGATTACATAGTCGATGTCGAACTCGTCGCAGAGGGACACGAGCCGCTCCTCGTCGGGCTTGCCCTCGCGATCGCCGATCATCCGCCACTCGACGCCGAACTGCTCGGCGATTCCCCGGCAGGCCCCGCGGTTGCCGATCATCACCGCCGGCTCGGCCCGGATATGGCCGTCGCGGATCGCCCGCAAGAGGGCCAGCGGCGGCTCGGGCCGGTACGTGGTGCAGATGGCCAAGCGCGGGCGGTCGGCCCGCTCCTCGGGAGACCAGACGCGGATCGAGAGGTTTTTCAGCCGGCCGATCTCCTGCATCGCCCGCCGCACCTCGGCCAGCTTGGCGCCGGTCAGCTCCACCCGGCAGAGCATGGCGAACACGGCCTCCTCGTCGTGATCGTACATCTGGATCTCGGCGATGTTGGCCCCCTGCCCCGTGAGATAGTGGATGATGGGGTCGGCCAGCCCCACGTTGTCCGGCCCCACGGCGGTAATGACGACTTGCATGGCGCATCGCGGTCGGTTGAGGAAAGGCGCCGGCGCCTTCTCGGCGTTCTGGAGCGCTTGAGCGGCGGCGGCGTTTTTGCGACATTACGCATAAGCATACCGCGCTGCCGCCGGCGCGCGGGACGTTTTCCTTTGCCCCGTTCCTCCGCCTGCAACGATCTTTCACGGCATGACGACCATCCCCCTGAAAAAACCGCGGCGCGAAGACCTGGCGCCGGACGAAGTGCTCTGCACGCACTGCATCGCCAAGTGCTGCCGCTATTTTGCGCTCCCCATCGACACGCCCACCGAGCGGGCGGATTTCGAATATATCCGCTGGTATTTGCTGCACGACCGGGCCTCGGTCTTCACGGAAGACGAGACGTGGTACTTGCTGGTCCACACCGCCTGTAAGCATCTCCAGCCCGACAATCGCTGCGGCATTTATGAAACCCGGCCCCAGATTTGCCGCGATTACACCACCGACAACTGCGAGTACGAAGACGACTGGACCTACGAGCGCTACTTCGAGACCCCCGAGCAAGTGCAAGAGTACGCCGAGGCGGTCCTGCCGCGCGCGAAGTCGAAAGGCATCCGCAGCGCCAAGCCGCCGGCGTTGCCGATTGTTTAGACTGCGACCAGGGTTTCGGCAGGCAACGAACCGTTTAAATTTCGACGAGGGTTCCGGTCAGGAGTCAGGAGTCAGGAGTCAGGAGTCACGAAGCGGCGTTCAATGGCGATTCACTGAACCCTGACTCCTGACTCCTGACCGAACCACGATGGGCGACCGCTGCACCGCCCCAACC
>JAHWKS010000207.1 GCA_019347795.1 Planctomycetota bacterium
CTCAACACTTCGCGGACGCTGTCTCCCTTGACCACATTCTCCAGGATCACCTCGCCGTCGTCGCTGAGCGTGACGTGCACGGCGTTCGTGTCGCCGAAGAGGTTGTGCAGGTCGCCGAGAATCTCCTGATAGGCGCCCACCAGGAAGACGCCGAGGTAATATGGCGAGCCGTCGTAGGCGTGCAGGTTGATTGTCGGCCGGTACTCGCGGCTCTCGTTCACGCCGCTGATGAAGTGGTCGATCTTGCCGTCCGAGTCGCAGGTGATGTCGCCCAGCACCGCCGGCCGCGTCGGCCGCTCGTGGAGGCGGTGGACCGGCATTACGGGAAAGAGCTGGTTGATGGCCCAACTGTCGGGGATCGACTGGAACAGCGAGAAATTGCAGAAGTACGTGTCGGCCAGCATCTGGTCGATGGCGTGCAGCTCCTCGGGCACGCGATCCAGCTCGCGGGTCAGGGTGCGGATTTTGCGGCAGATCGCCCGGAACAGGTCCTCGGCCGCCGCCCGCAGCTCCAGCGAAAGCCGGCCGGCGTTGAACATGTGGATGAGCATCTCCAGCGCCTGCTGCGCGTCGTGGTAGCTCTCCAGCAGGTTGGAAGGCTTCAGCTCGCGATAGGTGTCGAGCAAGTCCTTGAGCGGCGCCTCGGCCTCTTCCAGCTCGCCGTTGTTGAGGAGCGAGCGGATGTTCGACTCGCCGGTGGAGAACTCCGGCGGCGCCTCGTCGTCCCCCGGCTCGCCGTTGGCCGACTGCGACGAGACGCCCAGCACGCTGAACACCAGCACGCTATGGTGCGACACGAGGGCCCGGCCGCTCTCGGAGATGATCGTGGGATGGGGCAGCTCGGCGTCGTCGCAGACCTGCTGGATGTGGTGCACGACATCGTTGGCGTACTCCTGCAGGGTGTAGTTCATGCTGGAGTCGAAGTTCGTCTGCGAGCCGTCGTAATCGACTCCCAGGCCTCCGCCGACGTCGAGGTACTCCATCCCCGCGCCGCGCTTGGCCAGCTCGACGTAAATCCGCCCCGCCTCGTGCAAGGCCCGCTTCACGTGTCGGATGTTGGTGATCTGGCTCCCCAGATGGAAGTGCAGGAGCTTGAGGCAGTCTTCCATCCCTCGCTCCCGCAACTCCTCCAACCCGCGGAGGATCTCGCTCACCGTCAAGCCGAACTTGGAGCGATATCCGCCGGAGAGCGCCCAGCGTCCCGAGCCGGGCGACGCCAGCTTGACCCGCATGCCGATCGCCGGCCGCACGCCGATTCGCTCGGCATGGTGCAGGATCATGGCCAGCTCGGTGTACTTCTCGACGACGGGGATGATCGGCCGGCCCATCTTGCGGGCCAGCATCGCCATCTCGATGAACTCCGAATCTTTGAAGCCGTTGCAGATGATCGGCGTCTCGGGATACGCGGCGGCCGCCACCGCCAGCAGCTCCGGCTTGCTTCCCGCCTCGAGGCCGAAGCCGTACTCGCGGCCGAACTGCATCACCTCTTCCACCACGTGCCGCTGCTGATTGACCTTCACGGGGAAGACGCAGCAGTACCGGCCGCGGTAGCCGTACTCCTGGATAGCCCGCTGAAAGGCGTCGTTCAGCTCGCGAATGCGGTTTTGGAGGATGCCGCTGAAGCGCAGCAGCACCGGCAGATCGACCCCTTGCAGTTGCAGGCGGTCCACCAGTTGCTTCAGATCGAGCGATTTGGCGGGATCTTTCGTGGGATGCACGAGCAGATTGCCGTTCTCTCCCACCGAGAAGTACCCGGCGCCCCAGTGGGGCGTCTGATAGAATTCAGCGGCGGCCCGCGCCGACCAACGGATGTCGGTTTTCAGCAGCATCGAACTCCAAAGAACGTAGGCGGGGCAGGTAAGCAGGTTCAGGCCGGAATCGTGCAATTGTATCCGATTGCCCCCCCTGCTGATAATCCCCATTCGAGCGATGAACATGCAACTTCGCTGGATCGCCAGCCCGCGGGCGAGCGCCTTTCACGCGGCGGAAGCGGTGGCGCGGGGTTTGCCGCTGACCGAGCCGTCGCTGGCGGAGAAGCTTGCGGCGCCGGTCGCGACGATCGAGCGAGTCCTGGACGCGTCGGCCGTCGATCGCCGAATGTTCTGGAGGCGCCTGGTCCCGCTTTCCGTGAAGATCGCCGATCATCGCCGCTTGGCGGAGATGGCGCTGCGATCGGGGGTCGTGAAGCGATTAAGCAAAGAGTTGGCCGGCGTCGAGGACGTGGTTCACTCGCACTGGCCGCGGCTGGAGGAGCTGCGCCTCCGCGAGCGTCCGCTTCGCGAACAGTGGGAAGCGCGGGGACTGGGGTTCCTGCGACGGGCGTCGGCCTTGATTCATTCCGCGACGCTCGTCGCCGAGGCGGATGTGGCGCTGGTGCATCCGTGCTTGGGAGGCGGCGGCGAGGCGCATCGCGAGTTCAGCCTGGTGGGGATCGAGGCGATGCTGGCGAATCCTCGCCCGGAGCTCCCCGAAGCGCTACGGCTCGGTTGGCTGCTGCTACAACTGACGGCGAATGATCAGAAGTCGTCGGAGCGTCGGTGGTCGGCGGCGGGCTTGGCGATACTCGCCGTTGCTCTGGAGGCGGGAGAATCCGTGGAATGGACTCGTTTCGATCAACAAACACTCGAAGCCGCGTTGATCGCTTTCCGCCTGCCGTTGCCCGAAGGCGGATCGCCGGCCGCGGTCGCCGGAGTGCTGTACTCGTGGCGCCGGCGAATCGCAGAATCGCCGATTCCGTGGAGCGACGCCCTAAACGAACTGGACGCCTCGCTACGCCCAATTAGATAGATCTCTGTGGATTATCCGCGAGGCCTCGCCGGCGTGCGGCGGCCGGGCTTCTTCAGGTGCGGGTTCTCGGCCTGGCCCATGATCTCGTAGAGGAAGCGGCTGGGGATCGTCTCGCGAGGCTTGCCCCATTTCATGCGGGTCTTGGCGAAGGTGAGCGTGAGCCGCTCCTGCGCGCGGGTCAGGCCGACGTAGCAAAGGCGGCGCTCCTCGGACACGGCGTCGTCCCCCATTGCCTCGCTCCGGCGGTGCGGCAGGATGCCTTCCTCCAGCCCGACCATGTAGACCTGCGGGAACTCTAAGCCCTTGGCGCTGTGGAGCGTCATGAGGACGACCGCGTTGGCGCGGAGCTGCTTCTCCTTGTCGTTGTCGAACTCGCGGCCGTCCAGGGCCGTCTCGTCGAGAAACTCCGTCAGCGTGGGCGCCTTGGCGCCGCGCTCGTAGGCGGCCAGGGCGTTGATCACTTCCTCGACCGCCGCCCAACGTCCCTGCTGCTCGTTGGGATCGGGATAGAGGCGGACGATCTCATCGTAATACTTGATCCGCGTCACCAGTTCCCGGGCGGATTCGGCAAGGTTGCCCTTCTCCATCCGCCGGCTGAACTGGCGCACCAGCGAAACCAGCCCATCGGCGCCTTTCTTCGCAGCGGCGGGGATCTTTACCTCGCCCGGCGATTGCGTCAGCACCCGCCATATCGGCTGGCCTTGCTTGACCGCGTGCGAGAGCAGCGTCTCGACGCTTCGCTGCCCCAAGCCGCGCGGCGGCGTATTGATGATCCGCAAGAGCGAAACCTCATCCTGCGGCGAGTCGAGCACCTTCAGGTACGCCAGCACGTCGCGCACTTCCTTGCGGTCGAAGAACGACATCCCGCCGATCAGCTTGTAGGGAACATTCTGCTTCCGCAGCTCCGTCTCGAACGCCCGCGGCTGCTCGTTGGTGCGGAAGAGAATAGCGATGTCGCGAGCCTCGACGCCCGGTTTCTGCACCTGGCGGAGGACGTCCCCCACCACCGCCTTGGCCTCTTCCGTCTCGTCCTTGAACTGCAGGATGCGCGGCTTCTCGCCGCCGGGACGGGCCGCCCGCAGGACCTTCTCGTGCCGGTTCTTGTTGAAGGCGATCAGCGCGTTCGCCAACTGGAGGATCTCTTCGGTGCAGCGATAGTTCATCTCCAGCCGCACCACGCGGGCGTCGGGCCAGTCGCGGGCGAAACGCAGGATGTGCTCCACCTCGGCGCCTCGCCAGCCGTAAATCGATTGGTCGTCGTCCCCCACCACGCACAAGTTGCGGTGTCCGGCGGCCAACGCTTTGACGATGCGGTACTGGCTGGCGTTGGTGTCCTGGTATTCGTCAATCAGCAGGTGATCGAACCGGCCCGCCTCCTCGCGGCGGACGGCGGGGAACTTCTCGAACAGTTCTTCCGTAAGGAGAAGTAGGTCGTCGAAATCGACCGCCCCGCAATTTTTCAGCGAGCGTTGATAGCGGCGGTATGCCGCGGCGGCCAGATGCTCCTTGTCGTCTCCGGCATTGGCGGCGGCCGCGGCGGGGCGGATGGCATGCGTTTTCCAGTTGCCGATGGCCGTCAGCAGGTCGCTGGGGCGGAGCAACTCGCCGGAGACGCGGATTTCCCGCAGTACGCTGCGGGCGAGGCTCTCCTGATCGCCGCGGTCGTAAATGGCGAATTTGGGCGGGTAGCCAAGCTGAACGATGTGGCGACGCAGCACCTTCACGCAGTGGGCATGAAACGTGGAGACGCGCGGCTGTCCCTTGAGCTTTCGTCCAAGCTGCTCGCGGACTCGCTGCTGCATCTCGGTCGCCGCCTTGTTGGTGAACGTCACCGCGAGGATCCGCTCCGGCGCGGCGCCGTGGCGAATGAGGTTCGCAATACGGGCGGTCACCACGCGCGTTTTCCCCGAGCCCGCCCCCGCCAGCACCAAGAGGGGGCCCGAAAGGGTAGCCACGGCTTCCTGCTGGGCGGGGTTCAGCGATGCCATCGGAGAAAAAACGAAGACGCGACGGGGACGCGGGACAGCTCGTTGTACGCAAGCGGGTGCGCGGCGGCAAGTGGGACGAAAAACCGGTGAAACAACGGACGGAGCGTGTCCGGCGAGGCCCCGGGAACCGAATCTCCTTCAGGAACGAGAACATGGCAGCGTCACCATGCGGGAGTCGCATGATGCGGATATTGGTTGTCGAGCCGGATCCAATCTATCGAAAATTGTTTCCGATCTGGATACGCGATCACTGCGAATCGGCGGGGCTGGAAATCGTCGCCGCGGAAGGGGCCGAGGAGGCGCTGGCGGCGGCGCGGATGGCGCGCCCGGACGTGCTGTTAACGGCGTTTGAATTGGGGGGCTCCGACGGACTGCGACTGGCGCAGCGGATGCAATCACCGGGAGGCGGACCCGCGGTGGTGGTCGTGGCTCAGGCTACCTATCTGCGGTTGCGGCGCCGCCTGGCGAAGACCCCCGGCGCCCATTACCTCGCCAAGCCCGTCGGGGAAAAGACGTTCGTCGAGACGATGCAGTCCGCGCTGCATGCCGCCCGGGCAAGCGGACGAACGACCGCGGAAGCGACGGCGCGATCTACTTCAGCGCCTTGTTGATCGCGGTTGAAGAGCGAAGGAGGCTGGCGCCGGTGGGGACGGCCTCGTGAAGCCGGCGCCAGAGGGCTCGGACTTGCTCGTCGTCGGGCGTCTCGCGCTCCAGCTCGCCGGCCAGCTTGCCGAGCGTTTCCAGCAGCTCGCCGAGCGTCGCGCTGGGGCCCTGCAGCCGCTCGATCTCGCTGCGGGCTTCGACCAGCTTTTGCGCCAGTTCGGCATCGGCGACGACGCGTCCTCGGTCGACGCCGGCCGATTGGAAGTCGGATGATCGTTCGAAAAACCGCTGCGCCTCGTCTCCGCTCATGCGGCCGTCGTGCGGATTGGTGCGGAGAACGTGCGGCGGAACGGGCAGTCCCGCCAGGCGATGGATGTAGACCTGCGCGATCACCGCCGCCTCGACGTCGGCCGCCGTCAGGTCGGCGCCGATCAACTGGCAGGCGGTCAGATCGGCGCCGGCCAGGTCGGCATTCTGAAGCTGCGTCTCCAGGAGATCGGCGTTGTGCAGATTCGCCTCCGCCAGGTTGGCGTGGCGGAGATTGGCGCCGTGCAGGTCGGCGCCGGCGAGGTCGGCCCGCCGCAGGTCAGCCGACTCCAGGTTAGCGCCCTGCAGGTTCGCCTCGCGGAGATCGGCCGACACGAAGTTCGCCGCGGCAAGATGGGTTTCCACCAGGTACGCTTCCCGCAGGCAGGCGAAGGTCCACTTCGCCCGGTGGAGTCCTTTGGCGTGACGCAGGCGGGCGCCGTAGAGCTGGGCGCCGGTGAGGTTCGCCTCATCCAGGTTCGCCCCCGCCAGGCGGGCGTGCCGCAGGTTCGCGCGGTGCAGCTTCGCGCCGCGGAGATCGGCGCTGGTGAGGTTCGCCCGCGTCAACAGCGCGCCGTGAATGCGGGCGCCGGCAAGGCTCGTGCGGTGCAGGTTGGCGCCGGTCAGATCGGCGCGGGTGAGATAGGCGCCGGAGAGATCCAGCTCGCTCAGATCGAGCCGCGGCAGGCGGGCGCCGATCCACAGCGCCGTTCTCAGGTTGGCCGCGCCGCGGAGGGCGGCCTGGGTGAAGTCGGCCTTGGTGCAATCGGCGCGGTCGAGATCGACCGCCTCGAGCTGCGCATCCGGGAGGTTCGCTTCGAGGAGGATGGCGCGGCGCAGCACGGCGCCGGTCAAGTTGGCGCCGGCCAGGCTCGATCGGGAAAAATTTGCATGCTCCAGATCGGCGCCGCTGAGGTCGGCCCCCGTGAGCTGCGCCTCCCGAAAGTCGGCGTCGCGGGCGGCGGCGCGGAATAGCTTCGCCCGGGACAGAAGAGCCCGGGAGAGGTTCGCAAGCGTGAGGTTCGCTTCGCGGAGCGTGGCCTCTCGGAGGTTCGCCTCGCGCAGGTTCGCCTCGCGCAAGTTGGCGCCGAAGAGATTCGCGCCGAACAAGTTGGCCTGGTAGAGATTCGCGCCGTAAAGATTGGCGCCGTAGAGGTTGGCGTCCCGCAGTCCGGCGGCGTGGAAGTTGGCCCCATAGAGATTGGCGCCGTAGAAGTTGGCGCCCCACAGCTTGGTGTGGCTGAAATTGGCGCCCGCCAGCGGCGCCTCCCGCAGGTTGGCGTCGCGGAGATAGGCATAGCTCAGATCGGCCCCGCTCAGATCGGGCGCCGCCGCCCCATGGCGGCGATAGTCGTTCCACTGGCGCACGCCCTCCTCGCCGCCGCGTAACAGCGCGATTGCACGGTCCCGGTCCATAACAAGACGCAGCCCGACGTGAGGAGCAACAGATTCCCAAGGGACGAGGATCACCTCCTGCTGCGCAGTAGTTTAACCGATGCCGGCGGCTTCCGCGGAAGAAATGGCGCCGCCGCGGCGTGAGCGTCAAATCAGATCGTGCCGCCGGCGGGTTCGGCGTTTCGCGGAGCTGCACTGGTGGCAAATGCCCGTGATGATCAGCCGGTGCCCGCCGACGCGGAAGCCGTGGTCGCGGGCCACCTGGTCGCGCAGCTCGACCAGCGCGTCGCTCTGAAACTCGATCAGCCGCTCGCACTTCTTGCAGTAAAGATGATCGTGGGCGGGATAGCCGTAGTCGTGCTCGTACACGTCGCGGCCGCCGACGGGGAACTTCCGCAAGAGGCCCGCCTCAACCAGCTCCGTGAGCGTGCGATAGACGGTGGCCCGGCTGGGGCGGGACTTGCGGTCGAATTTCTCCGCCAACTCCTCCAGAAGGCCGTTCGCGTCGAAGTGCTCATGCTGGCTGAAAACATGATCCAACAGCGCCCGCCGCTCCTGCGTAAACCGCATTTTGCGGCTGCGGAGATACTCCTCAAATCGCTCCTGCGGGGAGAGAGCAACCTGCACGCTGCCAAGAGAATAATTGTTGTCCATGAATCGCGACCTGACCGATTGATCAGCCGTTATTGAGACGGAAACACAGTTCAGAGCCGCAGAATCTTCTGGGTAGCACAGAAAAAAACCCGCCTGCGTCTCAATAAGATTGTAGACCGGCGGCGGCAAATGGAAAACAGCGGTTCCGAAGAATTCCAGGGTCGCCAACGCACTCGCGCGGCGGATCGCTCTCTG
>JAHWKS010000208.1 GCA_019347795.1 Planctomycetota bacterium
TCCATCACTCCATCACTCCATCACTCCATCACTCCATCACTCCATCACTCCATCGCCGCGCTAACGGGTCTCCTCGGCGAGGCGTTTATAGTATTCCTCAATCAGCAACTCGTACTTCGGCAGGAACTGCTCTTCGGCGGCGGCCTGCATCTGCTGGCGGACTTGCGGGGGGAGGTGCCCCCACGCCCGTTGGAACAGCTCGCGCAAGTCTTCAGGCCGGATGCGCTCCTCGTCCACCTTGCCCAGCCGTTCTTCGCTGTCCTCGGCCGGCTTGCCGGCGGGCTGATTGGAAGCGGACGAGGACTTCTGCTGCTCACTCTGCGACTTCGACGACGATTGTTGCTGCTGTTGCTGGGAGCTGCTGTTCTGATTCTGATTTTGTTGCTGTTGCTGCCGAAGCTGCTCCAGGAGCGCGGCTAACTCATCGGCGATTTGCCGTTGCAGCGTCTGCGTCGAGCCCGAAGGGTCGCGCTGGGCGAGACGCTCCTGAACCTGCCGCATCTTTTGCTCGATGCGAACGAGCGGGTTCGCGTCATCGCCGGCCACGTCGGCCGCTCCCACGTCTTCGCCGATCACATCATCCAGCAGCTTTTGTTCATCCAGGCGGACCGGCGGTTCTTCGACGTCGGATGATGTCGGCTTCGTCGGAGGAGGGGCTAAATCGCCCAAATCGTCGCCTAAGCCCTCCAACAGATCGGAATCCAGGTCCTTGAGAAGCTCGGCGTCCAACGGCGACGGCTCGTCTGCCGCTGCGGGCGACGCGGAAAGCAGCAAAGCAAGGGCGACAATTGAGAAGCAGCGAAACATCGGTGACATGACTTAAATGGGGGGCCGTCTCCGTCAACACGGAATCTGGGGATTAGCCGCGGAGCGCTAGCTCCCGGTTCCCATGGAAAGAACCGGACGCTAGCGCGTCGCGGCTGATTTAGCGGCCGGCTCCGTCAACTCTCTCATTCTAAGTCTTTTGGCCGCAATTGTTCCAGTGATTTTTCCAGCTCCTCGTCGAGTTCGCCTTCGCCGGAGGGATCGGGCAGGCTTTCCGGGTCATCCTCCGGGTTCTCCTCGGTCGCGGCGCCGAGGTTCAGCAGCAACTCCGCCAGTCGTCCTTGTTCGGCGGACAGCTCGGCAAGCTGCTGCTCTTGCTCGGGGGTCAGCTCGCCCTGTTGCTCTCGGGCTTCGTCGAGCGCGGCGGTCCGCTGATTCAACTCCTCCTGCATCAGCTTGAGGAGTTTCAACTCGGCCATCGCGGCGATGCCGTCGCTGGGCGGCCGCTGCTGTTGCTCGCCCGGCTCCTGGCCTGAAGGACTTTCCTGCTCGCCTTGCGGCGCGGGATCGTCCTTCAGCGCCTCCGCCAGCCGATCCAGCCGATCCAGCGCCGCCCGGGCCGACTGTTGCGTCGCGTCGCCGGTCTGGGCGCGGTCGAGGCGGGAGGCGGTGGTCAGCATTTCGCGAATTACCCCCTGGAGCGCAAACTCGAACGCCTTGGCCTTGGCGATCTTCTCGGCGAACTGAGCGGCCTCCTCCGACAGCGCCCGTTCGACCGTCGCTAAAGCAGCAACGCTCGCCCGCTGTCCGCGCGTCAGTTCGCCTTGCTGCGTCTGGAGATCGTGCAGGCGGGTGGTTTCTTCCACCACCCCCTGCTGCCGCTTGATCATCCCGGCAATCGCCTGCTCCAACCGCGCCATCTGCTCAAAGAACAGATCCTGCTCGGCTTGCTCGATGGCCTGTTGCAGTTCTTGCTCGGCCTGCTCCAAATCCTTTTCCGCCTGCTCCGCGCTTTCGAGCGACTGCTCCGCGTCATTCGCCTGCGATTGCTGGCCAGATTGAGCGAGACTCTGGGCGCTGCGGGATGCGGATTCTCCGGCCCGCTCGGCCCGCAACCGCTGGAGGCGGCGGGAGAGGCGGTCGATCTCCTCGGCCAATTGCTGCTGCTCGCGGGAGAGCCGCTCCAACTGCCGCTTTTGCTCCGCCTCATCCGCCTGGCCGGCCGCCTGCTCCAACTTCTTTCGCAGCTCCTTGAGCTGTCGCTGCTTCTCTTCGAGGTCGCCGGCCGCTTCGCGGAGCTTCTCCACGAGCCGGCCCAGCTCATGCTCCCGGCGATTGGAAAGGACGTTGAGCAGATCGTCGAGGCCTTCCGTCGTCTCTTGCTGTTGCCGCGCCGCCTGGCCGAGGCGGTTGGACTCCAGATTTCGCCCGGCCTCGCGCATCGTGCCGGAGATGGCCATGCGGGCGGCGGCATCCAAGGCGTCCTCGAGCGTTTCCGCAGCGACCGGATCGCTCGCCTCCAGCTCCGCCGCCATGTCGCGCATGCGGCCTTGCGTCTGCTCGAACCGGCGGGCGATCTCCGCCTGCTGCTGCGCCAGCCGCTTCACCCCCGCCCGCTCCTGCGCCGTAAGATCCTTCTCCTCTTTGCCGAGCGTCTGCATCCGCAGTTCGTTGGTGCGGGCGGCGAGGTCATCCTCGTCGCGGCGAAGCTGATGGATGTCCCGCGCGATGCGGCGGTAGTTGTCCCATTGCGACAGTTCGCCCAGCATTCCCTCCAAGGCCGCGATCACGGAGTCCTGATGTTCGCCCGCCTCTTTGAGTTTTGCCCGGGCGGCGTCCGGGGATTCTTTCAGCGCATCGATCAACCCGCTTTGCGCCCCGGGAAGGTGCTCCTCGCCCAGAGCCTGCACGTCGGCCAGCAGCTCTCGCATCCGCCGCTCCACGTCGGGGCTGTCGAGGCGGTTGTTCTGCATGTCTTGCAAGAGCGCCTCGATTTGCGCCTCGACCCCCTCCGGTCCGCCGGAGAGCATCCGCTGGATTTGCCGCTGGTTCAGCTCCGCGCTTTGCAGGTGATCGAGATCGCGCGGCTCGAGGGCGCCCGTCTCGTCGAGCTGGATCTCCAGCGAGGTGGTCTGCGAGCGGACCGCCCGCTGCTTGTCGAGCGTCTCGGCCAGCCGCGTGAGGATGTCGCTGTGCCGCCGCCCGATGCGGTCCTCCAACTCGCGCTCCGTGATGATCAGGAAGCGCCGGGCCGGGCTGCGGTCCTCCTGCGGCTTGTAATCCGACGCCGCCACGTGCCAGGTAAGCTGCACGCCCGGCTGAAGCCCGGAAAGCTTCGCCAGGTCCCAAGCGTAATCCAGTCGGTGCGCCTCGCCCTCCATAGTAGTAGGCACGCTCCGCGTGCCGTTTTCGGACGGCATACGGAGTGCGCCTACTACTTTAGGACCTCGATAAATCTCCAGCGACTGATGATCCTGATCGCTATGAGCGGAATCGAGGTATCGAAGATCAATCGACTGAACCGCCAAATCATCCTTCACCACGCCCCGCACGGGGATCACGGCCTGAGGCGTGACGTAGGCGACGGCGTCGTCGCCATCCAACGCGATGGTGGGCGGGCGATCGGGAATCGCCTGCACTTCGTGCCGCGTATCGCCGCCGCCTTCCAGCCCCGTCGCATCGGTCAACACAAGCCGCCACGCCCCCGAGGACGTGATTCGCCAGGTAGGTTCCGCCTGCCGGGCGGGACCGTCCTCGGGCCCAACCGTCCCACCCGGCGGCCGAGCCCTACTGGCCAAATAAAACCCGTGATTATCGGCTGTTAACGCGAGCGGAATGACGACGTCTTCTTCCGCGTCGATCATGAGCCGCGCCGCGCGAAGCGGTTTCTCGGTCCGCCCCTTCATCTCGACTGCCGTTCCCTCCAGCGCGCGGATGTTCATGCCCGACTTCTCCACCGGCCAGCCGGTATACTCCGGCGGATGCAGCAGGATCTGCATGGAAGCGACCTGCGGCGGCTCGACCACCTCCAGCGGAATCCAGGGCATGGTCTGGTGATCGCCGCCGACGGCGCGATAGCGGAAGGAGCGCGTCACGTTCTCCCGCCGGGCGAGCATTTTGTCGCCGAGCGGCTTCATCGCCGCGGTCTCGATCTCGCCCGGGTCATCGCCTTGGAACCAGTATTGAATCTGCACGTCGTCAGGCAGCCGGTCGTTCTCGTCGATCAGCTCGACTTCGAAGTTACTCCCCTTCGCCAGACGGCGCGGCGCGTTCTCAAACTGCAAGTCGTTCCAGAGCGGCCACGACTCTCCGCTCCACGGCATCGCCAGACGCCGGGCCGCCAGCGCCGCAGAAGCGGGATCCAAGAGGCATACGTTCGTCAGCACTGCGAGCGTCGCCAAGGCTGCCAGCGATGCGCGCCTCGCCGAACTCGGCGCCAGCGCTTCGCGGAGATTGAGCTGCTCGACGCGCGACTCGGTCTCCGCCACCACCGCCCGCCGCAGATCGGCGGACCCCGCCCGGGGATCATCTTCCGGCTCCTGGAGAAACGCGACGGAGCTGGAGAGCCGGTCGCGAAGCTGCGGAAACCGCCGCTCAATCCGCCGGGCGACATCCACCTCGCTGGGGCGATAACGCGCGGCCGGGGCCAGAAACTTGCGCACGCTCCACACCGCCGCCGCCAGCACCAGCAGCGAGACAATGATCCGCACCCCGCGATCCTGGTAGCGGACCAGGTAGTCGGCCAAACCGGCAACCAGAATCGCCGCCGCAACGACGACCACCGTCCAGGCCCCCGCATGAAGCAGAACCAGCCGCCGCGCCCGGCGACCGATCGCACGCACTTTCTGCTCGAGGGGGTGTGGCATAATCTGATACCAACCGGGGAAGAGAATTAGCCACGGATTGACACTGATGAAACACGGATAAGAAAAAGGAGGATTTGGTGGCTTGAGAATTGCCTGCCTATTTCCTTATCCGTTTTCCATCCGTGCTCATCCGTGGCTGAACAATTCGTGGCTGGTTGGATTATACCATTACGAGGTCGCGCTGTAGCGGTGCGTGGGGGTGGGACGGCCGGGGCTGAGGCACTGGATGTTCTGGAATTCGCCCTCGGCGTTCAAAGCGTCGCAGGCGGCCGCGACGGCGTCTTCGACATGGCGTTGGAGTGAATCAGGGGAGGTCGCCACGCGGGCGTTGATCACCACGTCGGCGATCTTGGTGCGGCAGTCGGAGGCAAGCGACAGCTCCGCCGGCGCGTCGCGGCTCACCAGGTTCGCCACGCCGTGGTAGCCTTCCCAGAGGCCGATCGCCTTCAGATGCGCCGTCTCCGCCCCCGCCGCAGCCAGCGATGTTCGCAGACGGCCGATGATGTCCACCAGCAGGTCGTCCAGGGAAAACTGCTCGGCGGCCGTGATGCGCACATTGGCATTGAGCCAGCCCAGCTCGGCTTCCCCTTCGGCGTAAATGTCGTAGTCGATATCGAGGATGTTCTTGCCGAAGGCGCCGCGCTGGTCGAGCGTCTCCACGAGGGCGTCGAATCCTTCGCCGGTGCGGGCGGAGGCGCGGAGAATCGGGACCCCCGGCCGCTCGGCGTCGATCATCCCGGCCAGCTCGTCTACTTCCTCGCCGTCAAGCTCGTCGATTCGGTTGATGACAATGAAGTCCGCCTCCTCCAACTGCTTCTTGAAGATGTACGCCGCCTTGGGCGAAAAACCGGCCTTCGGGTCGCCGCTGAGGATCCGCCGGCCGTGCGACGGCTTGAGCAGCACGCCGTAGGGCGCCACGTCGAACTTCTCTCCGTACAAGGCCATGATCGGCTGCATCACGGTGGCCACCAGGTCGGTGCAGCTTCCCACCGGCTCGGCCAGCACCACGTCGGGCCGCTGGTCCGCCTCCAGCCGGCTGATGGTGTCGGTCAGGTCGTTGAACTTGCAGCAGAAGCAGGCGCCCGCCACCTCCCCCACGTCGAAACCTTGCGAGCGAAGCAGGTGCGTGTCCACGAGATTGGCCGCCTGGTCGTTGGTGACGACGCCCACGCGCAGGCCCTGTTCCTGGTACGTGCGCGCCAGCCGCGCAATTGTGGTCGTCTTCCCCGCGCCGAGAAAGCCGCCAAGCATGATAAAGCGAATCGAGGACATGGGTCACTCCGCATCGCGAATGAGGGTGGAATAGTCTTGGAACGGCAGCTTGAACGGCTTGTCGGCGTCGTACTTGTGAACCGTCATCCAGGCGAACTCGCGCTGGTTCGGGTTGGCGGGGTCCGGCTCGGGAAGCGGCTCGCCGTCGGCCTCCGCGTAGATGGTGCGGACCACGCGGACCGGTCGGGAGGCCTTCGGCGCCAGTTCGTAGTCGGTCCCGCGCGTCACGAGCAGCCAACTGTTCTCGCGGAAGCCCTCGTGCAGGCGCGATCGGGCGGCGGCGATAAGCTGCTCCTTCTCGGCGTCGCCAAGCCCTTTATCCTGCTGAATCGCGGCGACGAGCTTCTGCGTCTCGGAAAGGTCGAAGCTCACCCAGCCGTACGGCGGCAGGAATGCTTCCAGCTTGCAGTGCGAAGGTGAGTTCTTCGGAAACAGAGACAGGCCGTAGGCGACTCGCGTAGGATAGCCAAGAGCCCGCCCCATCGCTTCGCACAGGCCGTGATAATCGCTGCAATGCCCGCGACGCCGGGTGAAGGCGTGCACCGGGTCCGCCTGCAGCGAAGCGTTGACGTGATCGTACGTCAGATGCGCGTCGATCCATTGCATCGCCCGAAACAGGCTAAGCGTAGGGCTGCCGGCTGGCGGGACGATCTCGCGGAGCGCGGCGGCGAAGTCGTGGTCGCTCACGACTGCGTGCGGCTGAAGGTACGGATCGAACTCCTTCGGCCAGTCGTCCACGCTGTTGATCTTTTGCGGATCGAGATTCCAATCCAGGCTCCACACCTTCGCCGTGAACCGGTGACGGATGATCTGGGCGCCCCGCGGGTTGTGGAATTCGAAGTAAGCGAAGCGGTTGCCGTAGACCGGCTCCTGGCGCACCTGCATCTCGACCCGCTCCGGGAAGGTGCTGAAGACGCTGCCGGTCACCTCCTGCGTGCGGTCCGAGGGGGGCAGCGGCAGCCATACCCGCAGCACCTTGCAGTGGTAGGGAGGCGTGACGACCGCGGAGAAGTCCACCTCGTGCGTGATCGGATCGCCGCGGTCCGCCTGACAAGGAAGCTCGACGGCAAGGTTCGCCGGCTCGGCAGCCGCGAGCGGACAGGCGAATATCATGGTGAGGGCGAACGCTACAAACGCCCCAAGCTCGGTGGAGGCTGTTCGGGATGCTCCTGAGTCGACGTATATGTTCATGTTGTCGCTGCTCCTGGGGCCGTTTCCTTCACGAAAACCGCGCGGAAGGTTTTGCGGTAAAAGCCGACCCCCAACACGCCGCCGATGAGGGGCGAAAGGATGTACACGGTGATAAAGCCGGTAGGCCGCGGGCCGGGAATCGCCACCTCGCCCCATCCGGCGAAGAAGGCAAATAGTCGCGGGCCAAAGTCGCGGGCGGGGTTGAAGCAGGCCTGCGTGAGCGGGGCGATCACGCAGATCAGCGCCGTCACCGTCAGTCCGATGAAGACCGGCGCCAGCCGCTGCGGCCAGAGCGGGTTCCGCTCCTCGGTCACCGCGACCACCATCATCGCCAGGATCGCCGTGCCCAGGATCTCCGCCAGACACGCGGCCAACTCGCTGATGCGGGCGTCGAGGCGACGGTGCTCCGACTCGTCATAGAGCGCGGTCCCGCCGGCCATCGGGCCGGGGTTGGGAAAATACTCGCCGTAACACATCGCAGTGATGATGCTTCCAGGCTCGCCGCGACGGACGCCTTTGGCGTCTTCCTTCTCCTTAAGAAAACCGTGAAAGACCGCGTACAAGACTGCCGCCGCCAAAAACGCTCCACCCATCTGCGCGAAGATGTAAGGCGCCACGCGGCGCCAGGGAAACAGCCCCCAGGCCGCTAGGCCCACCGTAATCGCCGGATTGATGTGGGCGCCGCTCACGCCGCCGACCGCGTAAATGGCGAACATGATCGACAATCCCCACACCAGCCCCACCTGCCCCAAACCGGCCAGGTCGCCCGTGAGCACCGCCACGTGCCCCGCCCCCAGCCCAAAGAAGATCAGTAGAAATGTGCCCACCACCTC
>JAHWKS010000209.1 GCA_019347795.1 Planctomycetota bacterium
CGCCTTACAACCGGGGGATCAAAGTAGTTAATACTCTCATCCTCTTTTGGCGGCAATCCTCCCTTGTAACGGCCGGCAGTAGAGCGATCGACCCCCAACTTCTTGCCAAACGCGGCAAGAGCATCCTGCTGCTCAGAGATTCCCTGTGTGCGCAGGCGATTTTTATGCTCGTTCCATTCGCGTTGAACATCTTTAAACGCCGGCCGGAAAACCTCCTTGAGTTTACTTGCCCACAGCCGGTGTACCGCCCGCCGCTCAATCCGGAACAGTCCCTCGACGCCGATCTTCCGGATCACCTCCTCGGGCGGCATTACGGATTTCACGTCGCACCTCCAGCGTTTTTCGATATTCGCTTTTCAAAAAGTTATGCAGGTGAATGATCTGTTCGCGAATGGCTTCGTCTCGAACCTCCTGCAGGTATTCGTCGAGGAACTGCTCGAATCGCCCATTCATTTCCGGATGCCTCTGGAGGATCTCCGGCATTCGCAACGACTCGAAGAATCCGAGCTCCAATCTGGCGTACTGCCGCAGCTTCTCGTCGCTTACCTCCATAGAACCAACAGCATACACCCGCGTCGTCCATCGACCAAGTTTACCCGCAGGTGCGTCAAAAAATGTCGCACGCCGTGCGACCGGTTTTTGTCCGGTTTGCCCAATAATGACGATCGATATCCTTCCAGTGCACAGGGGCCGTCGCTATGGCCGCCAACCGCCACTCGACTGCTCCGACCGCATGGTGCGCCGGCCGGTAGACGGGCCGTTCACCCGCCTGGCCGCCAGCACCGGCGGTTCGCCCCCCGTTTTCGGTGATCCCATCATGAACGATGACAGACAACGCGAAATCGAAGGTTTCCAAAGTCGCGTAGGGAAGAGCGGCGCCGCCGAATTTGTCTTTGAAATGACGCTATTTCACGAGTTGATGCACCACCTTGCTCACCGGATCTGCCGATCCGCCGCCGCGCATCGGCTTCGCCACGATATCGTTCAGGAGGCCTCCCGAACGATTTACATATTCCTCACAGACAGGCGGGCCGGCGATTATAACCCGCAGCAAACCGTTCAGCAGTATCTCGAATGCCTGATCTACCGCCATTTGTGGTGGGCGCGCGGTGCCGCGCTTCGCAGTGAGCGCCGACAGAGCCCGCAGCTCCTCGCCGAGCTGCCGGAGACCCTCCCCGCTGCCTGTTCCGTTGATGAAGATTTGTACCAGACTGCTTTCCAACGTGTCGTCGGCGCAGTCTTGGCGATGCGTCCGAACGTGCGATTCGCCGCATGGATGTATTTCTTTGAAAACCGGCCGCTGAAAGCAATCGCCGGTGCCCTGGGGGTCAATCAAAGTCGGGTCGCGCAACTTTTGGCCGAAGCACGTCAAATCATACGCGCTGTCGTGACGGACCTACTCGGCGATTAGCTCTCGTTCTCCCCCGCGCGTTGGGCTAGTACTTCGCTGCACGCTCGGAACCACGCGCGGTAGCAGCTGATGCGACCGGCCACCAATCCCGCCGTCATCGGCTCCAGTTCGCCGCCCAGCAGTTTCTCGATCGCGCCACGATCTACGGGCGGGCCCTCCTCATCGACAAAGGCTGGGCTGACGCCCAGGGCCTCAAGTTCGGCGCTGAACCGCATTTCACCGTCGTCACCATGTCGTTCGCTCATGACTCCATGATGCATCGAGGGCCGCCCCGAGGGCAACCTCACCGCGACTTTTTTTCCTTCTAAACTTTCCGCCATTTCTGCTCCTTATTTGGCGACGCTCTTCGGCGTCCTTCCTCCGGTTCACGCCACTTATCCCACGGCCCCATGGCCGAAACCCCGCCGTTGGCCTCCATGACCGTGGCGAGCCGTGAACGTCGATCAGTGCAACCGCCATTTAAGACGAGCGAGCCCGGCAGCGGCACGAGTGCCTCCTGCTGGACGAAAAGAACCCACCTGGATGTGCAATCCACACCGAAGAGCACGACATGACCACGCCCACCGAACGTATTTCGCAGTGCTTCCATCTGGCGTACACGCATCTCAACAGCGAGCTGTTCGACGGCGGCCTTCCTGAGTGCCTCATCACGCTGCAGCGACATCGACACAGCTTCGGCTACTTCTGCGGCAATCGGTTCGTCAACCCGCACGGAGAGACGGCCGACGAGATCGCCCTAAATCCCGCGTACTTCCTTGCACGAACCGATATCGGGGTGCTTTCGACTTTGGCCCATGAAATGTGCCATCTCTGGCAGCATCACTTCGGCAGGCCGGGGCGTCGCGGTTACCACAACCGCCAGTGGGCAAACAAGATGGTCGAGGTCGGGCTGCAGCCATCGCATACCGGCGAACCCGGCGGACGCGAGACAGGCGATCAGATGACCCACTACATCGTCACGGGAGGACGGTTCGAGGCCGTATGCGGCGAGTTGCTCGCCGGCGGCTTTTGCATCCCGTGGGCCGATAAGGAGCATCTCTTTACCTACTTGGGGCCGCCGCCATCCAAGCCGGGGAAACGAGCCGCCGACGGAAGCAACCGCTGGAAGTACACGTGCCCCCGGTGCCGCCTCAACGCTTGGGCGAAACCCTACGCGTCCCTCACGTGCGGCGAATGCGGATTGACCATGCTCAGGAGCTAGTCCACGCCTTCCTCCCCCAAAGGAGAACCCAATGAGTCTCGATGAAATCCGATTCGACGCCAACGCCCTAGATCGCTGGGCCGACGACGGCGGACCTCCGGACCCTCGCGAAGTCCTCGACTAGGTACGTCATCGTCTTCCCCCGACCCGTGTGCTTCTCGTTCCTTTTCCACCTTTTTCGGAGTAGCCACCATGACACGTTCTCTCTATCGCACCAGCGACCGCTTTACCTGTCACCTCCTCAACGACATGCACGACTTCTGGGAGGGGAACCTGCCCGAAGAGCTGCGGTTGTCCCAGGAACAATTCGAGAAGTTGTGGAGCCTTCACCCCGATGACTACCACACGATCTGGATGCCCACCGGACCTGTAAAGACGCCCCGATGGCAACAAGCCTACGGCAACGACTACGTCTACACCGGCAGGACGAACAAAGCCCTCCCGATCCCCGCCATTCTGCGCCCCTTCCTCGAGTGGTCTCGCGAGCACGTGTGCGACGCGCTCGTGGGGATTTTAGTGAATTGGTACGACGGGCGGCTCGGGCATTACATCGGAAAGCACCGCGACAGCACGAAGAACATGGTGCATGGCGCGCCGATCGTCACTATCTCGTTCGGCGAAGAGCGGATTTTCCGGCTCCGCCCCTGGAAGGGTACCGCCGGAACGCAACGTGATTTTCCCGCCACTGACGGCGCCGTCTTCGTGATGCCGTATGAGACAAACCTCGCGTGGACGCATGAGGTGCCCAAGTCCGCACGATGCACCGGCAGAAGGATTTCAGTCACGTTGCGGGCGTTCAACGGCTCCGCCAAGAGCTGACGCCCCAATTGATGCCGTGGCCATCGGTTCCAAGCGTTTTTTTGTTCCCTGAGGCCGCATGGGCGGCGTCTCTTGACGTGTAACCCATGCACCTCTCTTCCTCTCTCCCAAGGAGATCCTGTCATGACCACCACTCTCACTGACCGCACACCCCGCACCTACCGCGGCGGCCATCAGTGGCCCACCCACGCCCATGTGCTCGTCGTGGGGATGCTCGCCGGTCTCGTCGCCGGCGTCTGCCTCATGCACGTGCTCGCGCCGAAGCTCTACGTTGCGGCGCCATCGCTGGAAACGCGCGTGCCCCCTCCAATCATGTCTCTCCCTCCGAGGATTACGCGACCCCTTCCCCGAAGGACCGGCTACTTCCACGACGAAGACGACCGGCTCACGCTCTCGGTCCTGGTGGACTACTTATACTTCCTGCCCGAGAACGCCACCGAGGCTCGCACAAAGATTCTCAGCATGTGCGAGCCGCTCATCCCCAAGCGTCCGGGCCAGACCGTGCCGGACTTCGTGCGGGTGACGACCAAGCAGTCGCTCGATTTCCTCGACGCAATCCCGAGCGGCCCGGCCAGTCGCCACGCGCGTCGCATGCTCCTCAGCAGCGGCTGCGGCGCGCCGGAGCGGCTCGGCTTGGCTGAGTGGGAAGCCCACTACGAGCCGTACTTGGCGCAACTCCCCGCCGATGTCGCCTTCCTCCGTGACTTGCCTCGTCGTGACGGCGAAAGCGTGTACCTGGAATCGAGCGAAGCCCAGGCGGCCATCCACCGGGCGATTCACTACGTCCAGCAGAACGAGCCGGAGCCGCTCCCGCTCCCCCTTCCGACAAGCTACTAACCGACACATTTCCGTTTCCTCACTTTTCCGAAAGGAGCATTCGCATGACAACTGCCACTGCTACCAGCACGTCCGCTGCCACTGGCGCCATCACCGCGGATCAACATCCGCTCGTCGACGCTTCGCGCCGCGTGTCCGCCGCCATCGCCTCCGGCAGCAAGTCCCTTGACTGGGCGCTGCTCTGGAAGCGCGTGAAGTTCTGGGCCTGGAACATCCTTACCAAGGTCTGCGTGACGATCGTCTATCTGGCCCTCATTTCGGCCGGCCTGCGCTACGTGCTCCCGGACATCGGGATGCGGCTCAGCAGGCTGCCGGGGCTGTCGTTCCTCGACGCCTACACCGCGACGTACCGGCTCGATCTGGCGCACGTGTTCGCGGTCGTCCCCCTCGTCTCCGCATGGCTGCTCTGGCACTGGAATTGGGAGATCTATTTGCGGTCTGAAGCCTTCGACCGCCGGTTTGGCCGGTGGGACATCGACCGCGTGAAGCGAGTCGTCGTGACGATGGGCGCCATCATCATCGCGGGCGACGCGTGTCTGTTCGGCGCGGCGTTCATGCTCGCCAGCTGGGGCGGCGGCTCGAACTTCTCGGCTGCCGCGGTGTTCGCCACGTTCGTCTATGTGACCGTGCTGGGCTTCGTAACGTTCGTCTCGATGGGCTTGGGCCAGGCCATCGAGGACCACCAGAGGGAACATCTTCCCCCGTCCGAGAACTAACGTCTTTCCCCTTTTCTCCTACAGAAAGGAACATTCCCATGCACCGACGACTCTTCCTTGCTTCTGCTCTTGTCTGGTTCGCAGGGTGCGAACGCCGCGAGCCCGAGTCCCGCAGGCAGTCCTTTCAGCAGGACCGCTACGAGGGCGCGCTCGTGATCGCCGTGGATCTTTCCGGCTCGTTCGCCGATTTCGTCACCGAGAACGGGCGCGCCTACCAGATACTGCTCAAGGCCGTCGACCGGTATTTCCGCGACCGCATCGGATCCGACAGCATGATCCTCATCACGCAGCTCAGCGGCAACGCCGACCCGCTGCTGTGGCAGGGAACGCCGGAGCAGCTGCGGCGGCAGTTCCCCGACCACCGCGCCTTCCGGGACTTCCTCCTCTCGCGCGCCGATCCTAGCGCCTCCCGGATCAACGACGGCGTAGCCGAGTCGCTGAACTGCGCGGTCCGCACGCTCCGGGGCAGCGAGGCGAACGCGGCCGCGCTGATCCTTACCGACTGGGAGGACACGTATCCGGACCAGGATGCGTCACGCGATCGCCTGACGCGGGCTCTCCGGGATTTTTCCCAGTACGGCTCACTCGGGTTGTACTTCTGCAGCAACTCCCGAATTCCGGACGTCGAGCGACTGATGGATGAGACCGGCGTTTCATACGTCCTCGTCGGCAGCTATGACCACAATCCGCCGCTGCCGAGCTTCGACTGGTAGGAGGCAACCATGACCAGCCTGCTCGATCTGATTCGACCCGAGGAGTTCCTGGTGCTGCTGGTGCTGATCGTGCTGCTCGTGTTCATCGGACAGCAGATCGCCCGGCCGGATGCGCTCACGTACCAGCAGGCGCGCCGGCTGGCCGCGACGGTGATCGTCCTCTACTGCGCCGGAGGCATTTTCGCCTGGGAGCCGTCGGGCATCGCCGACCTGCTGCTGATCGTGGTGCGGGCGCTCTTCGCGGCTGGGTTCGTGTTCGGAGCGAGTTCTATCCTCCTCGCCATCGTGCATCGGCTGGTCGGTGATCCGGTTGAGGCGGTGGTCACCAAGTACACCTCCTGGCGGGCCGAATGCCGTCGTCGCGTCGCTCTCGAACGGGAGCGGCGCGAGGCGGCCGCCCGCGAACGCCGGCAGCGCGCCGAGCAGGCGCGGCTCGCGGCGGAGCGCGAGCGCGAACGACAGCGCCTCGCCGAGGAGGAAACGGTTACGGAGCAGGAACGCCTGGCGCGGAGCGCCGACGCTCGGAGCGAGGTGATCCGGTTCTATGACGAGCACGCGCCGCTGCTGGCCGCGTCCCACCCCTCGGCGCTCTTTCGCACCCAACTCCAGACGCGGTTTCCCGATGCCGTCGCGCCCGAAGACGCTTGGCGGGCGGCGCAGGATCTGATGGCGGAAATGCTGCCCCTCATCCGACAGGCCCGCGAGCAGGAGCGGGCGGAACACGAGGAGCAACGGCAGCGCGAGGAGGCGCAAGCCGAGGAGGAACGCAGGCGCCGTGAACCGGAGGAGCGGCGCCAGTCGATCCATCGGCTGACGGAGTGGTATGAGGAAGAAAAGGCCTCGATCGAGGATCGCTTGGCACCGGGCCCGGAGCGCGACGTCATCCTCCACGAACTGTATGACCGGTACGACCAACTCATGAAAGAAGCATTGCGGGAGCTGACCCCATGAACCTATTTCTCGGACGCGATCAGGAATCCGGGCGGAGCGTCTGGCTGCCGCTCCATTCCTTCCACACCCATTGGCACCTCATCGGCGGCACCGGCAAGGGCAAGACCACCGCCATCGAGGCCATCCTCCACCAACTCTTGCTGGCGCTGCATCCGGCCGCCCACTTCATCTTCGATCGGATGGGGAGCTTTTCGCATTCGCTGCTGCTGTGGTTCGCCTCGCCCTACTGCCCGCAGTGGGTGCGCGACCGCGTCATCTACATCGACGCGTCCCGCGAGGACGTCATTCCTACGTTCAACCCCCTGCAATTCGATACGCCGGCGCACGGCTACTTCAAGACGCAGCGCGCCGGAGAGTGCATCCTCCGCGCGTGGGCGAGCCAGAACATCGAGGAGATGCCGCGCCTGGCCCGCTGGACCTTCAACGCCATGTGGGCGGCGGCGCAGCTCGGCCTGACGGTCGCCGACTGCGTCCATCTGCTGATGCCCGGCAGCCCCTATCACGAGCCGATTCTCGATCGCCTCCCCGAGCTGCTCCGGGCCGAATGGGCCGAGATTCTCCAGGCCCGCGGCGGCGAGGCCAGCCGCATTCTGGAATCGAGCCGCAACCGACTGAAGCCATTCTTCGACAACCCGATCCTGCGGGGCATGTTCGGCTCCCGCGAGAATCGCCTGGACGTGCTGCGGTTCATGCGCGAGGGGCGCATTGTCATCGTCAATCTTGCCCCGCAGAACCGGCTTTCCCCGCAACTCGCCGACGCCATCGGCGGAATGCTCCTCAACGAGGTGCTTGCCACCGCCCGTTCCCTGCCCTTCGGCGTCCGCTATCCGACCTATCTGTGGCTCGACGAGTTTCAGCGGTTTGTCGGCCCCGACATCGAGGAGGCCATCCCGGAAGTTCGCCAGCTCGGCATCCGCCTCATTCTCTCGCACCAGTCGTTCTCGCAATTGAAGCAGGGGGACACGGATCTCACGTCCCTTATCTGGCAGCCGCAATCCCGGATGATGTTCGGCGTCCAGGGCGAAGACGCCGACATCCTCGCGCACGAGCTTGCGACGCTGACGTTCGAACCGGAGAAGATCAAGGACAAGATGTACAGCCGCCGGCAGCTCCTCAAGGAGCAGCGGATCATCCAGCTCGCAAGCTGGTCGGAGTCCCAGTCGGCGGCCTCCAATTGGCAGACGACCTACGGCAGCAACTGGTCCAACCAGAATTCGCACTCCGCCGCGCAAGGGTGGAACGCCGCAGATGCGACGGAGTGCGAATTCTGGTTGGAC
>JAHWKS010000210.1 GCA_019347795.1 Planctomycetota bacterium
GTCTTGATTGGTAGCAAGCTGCGATGTAGCATTCGCCGACAGCTTGAGGATCTCCGCCCATGACAATATCCCAAGAGGCGCTCGATCGTTTTTACCAAATCGCTTCCGAGCGGATCCAAAGCGTCGGCGTCGGATCTTCCGAGGAGCTTTTTGATCTTTGGAAGCTATTGAATCCCGCGCCGGATGAACAAACCGAAATCGACGCTGCCATCTACCATCTACCGCGGGATCGACGACATGAACGCCGGCCGGCATCGGTCCGCTCGTGAAGCGACGGAAGTGATTCGGCAAAGGCTCACGTTATAAATGCAGTTGGCGTCTACGCCAGGCGCGCCATCTTGCGGAGCCACCATTCGCCGAGCATCAGGGTCATTAGGGCGATGAACCAGATCGGCGTGCTCCAAAGGGGATGGTTGCGGGTGAGCGTTTCGACGATCGGCTCGGCGGTGAGGTTGTCGGGAAGCCCCGAGACGGTGGCGAGGTCGTAGGAGCGGCCGCCGGTGGCGCGGGCCAGCTCTTCTTGAAGGGCGGCGTCGCGGATGGCGCGGCGGCGCTCGGCGGAGACGTTCGTGGACTCGAACCGCACCTCGCTGGCGTTGTCGGTGATCGGGTCTTCGACGCGGACCGCGTACTCGCCGGCGGCGTAGAGCGGAATCCGGGCTTCGTAGACGCCGGGGCGCAGCAGAGGAACATTGATCGGTCGTGTCGACTCGCCGCCCGGGCCGTCGGGAAGCGTGAGCGTGGCGGAGAGCGAGGTCAGCGGCGAGTCGTCGCCTCCAAGCGGCTCGAAGTTCTCGTCGAAGGCTTCCACGGTGAGGGTGGCCGTCTCCTCGGCGCGGTATTGTCGGCGATCGGTCCGCACGACGAACCGCTTCTCGGCCCCCAGGGCGTGGCTCATTCCCAGCCGATGGATCAACTGCGACCAAAAGCGGCGGTAATACTTCTCGCCGTACATCCGCCGCAGCCGCCAGGTCTCGTTCATCGCCAGGTACACCACTTCGCCGTTGCCGTACTTGCGAATGGCGATCAGGGGCTGCGGGGTGCGGCCGTCGAGCACGGTGTCGCTGGGATGGGCCGCGAGCGTCTCAGCCTGCTCGTGCAGCCCCCGCACCGGTTGATACCACGGCAGGCGGCCAAGCAGACTCCACGCCCGGTTGTTCTCCGCCTCGTCGTCGCCCAGGGTCATGAACGGATACAGCTCGGCCTGCGGCGTGAGCGTCAGGCGGAACTCGGCCGAGTCGCGCAGCTTTGAGCCGCGCTCCACGAGCACGGGAAGCATCTCCTCCAGCGGCGAGCCGGCCAGCTCGCCCGGCCCGAACCGCGGTCCGGAGATCACCACCAGCCCGCCGCCGAAGACGCCTACGAACTGCTTGACCATCTCGCAGAAGCGATCGCCGAGCATCCCGCCCGGCACGTCCCCCAGGAAAACGACATCGTTGGCGAAAAACTCGCTCCGGGCGGGAGTGAGGGTGGGAAGGAAGAGTACGTTGCTCTCCCGCACCCGCGGATCGCTGGAAGCCAGGTAGGTGCGGAAGCCCTCCATGCCGACCAACTTGTCCCGATGGAAGACCTCTTTGATGAACCGCCATTCCCAGTCCGGCTCGTAGGCGACGTACATCAGCCGCAGGTAGTCGTCAATGATGTTCATCTCCCGCGAGGAGCGGTTGTTCTGCTCGACCGACTCGCCGGAGAGCGGCAACGCCTCGGCGATGAACTCGAACCGCCCCGCCTCTTCCGGCGTGTAAGGAAACTCAACCTGCTGAACCGGCCCCTCCAATCGACCATTCTTGTCGCCGACCACGATCTCATCGACCGTGACTCCTGACTCCTGACCCCTGACCCCTGACCCCTGACCCCCGCTCAATCTCCGCCCGACGACTCGCACGTTCACATCCTGCCCCTCCAGTCCCGTCTGCCGCAGCTTCACAAACAGCGTGGTCCGCTCGGCTCGCTTCATCTTGGGATTGGTTTGCAGATCGATGGCCAGATCAATCGCCTGCAGGGCGCCCACGCCGACGGTATGAATCGGCGCCGCCACGCGAAGCGCCGGGGCCGCCTGGCGACGCTCCTCCAGCCCGAGCGGCGCGGCGCCCGAGTTGTGCTGAAAGTCGCTCACGACAATCACGCCCGCCAGGTTGCGGTTCGCTTGAGCGGCCGCGTCGTCGAGCATCGCCCCGAGGGCGGTCACCTGGCCGGTGTTGGTCAGTTGTTCCGCGATGTGATCCGGTGAAAGCTCGTCGCCGCGATCGCTGGTGCGCTGGAGCTTGCGAAGCTGGCTGGTCGAGTTTCCCTCAAAGAGGTACGGCTCGACGCGGTAGCCCTTCTGCTCCAGCCGGGCCAACCAGTTGTCGCCTTCGCCCGTTCGCAGCGACGCTTGAACCCATTCCAGCCGCGATCGCGGCTCATCGCCGGAAGGCGGCGGCACGGCGGCCGCCAGACGCGACTGCGCCTCGGCCGTCAGCTCATCCCGGAGGTCCATGCTCTCGGTGCCGTCGAAGAGCACGTACAGCAGAGGGGACGACTCGCTGGTCAGCACCAGTTGCAACACCGGTTCGGCGAGCGTCACCAGCAGCAGCGCCAGCAGGACCGCGCGAAAGGCCGCCAATCCCAACCTTGCCGGCAGCGAGCCCTTGCGCTGTCCCAGCGAGTAAAAGGCGATCGCCAGCAACACTGCCGCCGCCACTCCCAGAAAAATCCAGAAGGGGCCGGAGCGATCGGCCACCCACGGCGCCGCCAGCCGCGGCGCGGCCACGGCGTCGATCGAAGCCGCGTCGGGCAGCCCCAGAAGCCAGGAGAGAACTTGTTGCATGTCGTGCTGTGTGGGGTGATCTGAGCTATCGCGTCTCGGCGGGCGCGCTTCTTCCGGTCGTGGCCAGGATCGCCATCTCCAACCGGAGCATGTCGAGCGCGGCGAGAATGAGCCATCGCCACCAGTTCTGACCATGAAGCTGCACGCCCGCGAGGCTGATTTCCTCGCCGGGACCAACCCACTCGAACGCGTCGCGGTGTCGGTCCAACTGAGAATGCGGGACAGGCGTCAAGTCGGACTCCTCCGCCGGGCCGGCGACCGCCAGCGGCATCCGCCACCGCGGTCCTTCCGGCGGCGACGCGGCGCTTGTTTCGGCGGAGATCGCCACGAGCTGGTACATGCCGCGCGAGAGCGGGTTTTCGATCGTCACGCCGCGCCGCTCCTGCCC
The DNA here is from genome assembly GCA_019347795.1 of Planctomycetota bacterium. Lineage (GTDB taxonomy): Bacteria > Planctomycetota > Planctomycetia > Pirellulales > Pirellulaceae > JAHWKS01. The sequence continues at coordinate 3,198 of JAHWKS010000210.1, forward strand.
GATGAAGCCCACGTCGAGCATCTCCTCCGCCTCTTCGTCGGGCCGCGACAGGAGCACCGCCACGTCGCGCTCCGCGGAAGGGAGCGGGACGGCGATCCGCTCGACCGTGGAAAAATTCCGCCGCGGCAGGGTGTCTTCGATCATCCCGCGGAGGATGCGGTTGTAGACCAGGTAAGCGTTGGTGAGGTGCATCGTGCTCCAGGCGGAGAACAACCCCGTCGAGACGAACATCGTCCGGCCGCGGCCGATTCGCCGCTCCACCAACAGCGGCGCCCCGTTGTCGAAGCGGCCCAAGACAGTGGGCGCTTCTTTCTCGGCGAGGCGGCCGGCCAGCGCCTCGCGCTCTTCTGCGTCGGCGGTGGGGGCCGCAGATTCTTCGGCGGGATTCACGCTGCTCCAGAGCAGCCAGTCAGGACCTTCCTCGGCGAGGGCCGCGTCGGTGGACTCCGGCTCGCCACTGGTCGGCGGCGTGAGCCGCTGCTCCCATTGTCGGCGGGCTTCGTCGCGAAGGTCGGCGATCGCCGCCTCGCTTACGTCCACCTCGACCGCTTTGAAGAACATCGGCTCGGCGTACAACTCGATCATCTCCTCTTCGGGGACGCCCGCCAGCGAGAAGAACCACTGGTTCCGCACGCTCTCGTAGGCGATCGAGAACGGCCGGACTCGCTCCGGCGCCTCATCCGGCAGGACGCCGATCGGCTCCGGCTTGAGCGGCGCGGGGAGGATCCCTTCGCCGTCGAGCCAGGCGTCGCGGCGCCAGACGAGCGGATTGAAGTCGGCGCCGGCGGCAATGAGAAGTTGCCCTCCCTGCTCGACGTACTCCCGCAACAGCGGCGTCAGTCCGCCGGGGTCGGCCAGTCCCGCCACCACCACAAGCCGCGCGTCGGCGAGCGTTTCCTGTTCGACGTCTTCGGGCGTGACGTGCCGGACCTGGATGAGTTGCTGCTCGCCGTCGCGGCCGGCGCCGGGGGCCATCAGCTTGCGAAGGCGGCGCGTCTCGCCGTAGCGGTTCCGCACCGGGTCTTCCAGTTGCGAGCCGTATTGATCGATGAACACCACCGGCAAAGCCGTCACCACGGGAACGACCAGATGCCGCTCGTCGTCGGCCGGCAGCCGATCCGGCGGAAGCGACGCGCGGACCGCAACCAGCGCCGGCCGGCCGGGCTGCGGCGCCGCGGAATTGAAGGTGTGCTGGAAAGCGACCTCGCGGCTTCCTTCGCCCGGCTCGACGGTGATGGTGCGCGTGGCGACGGGGGCGCCGTCCGCCTCGAGCGTCACTTGCACCTCGCGCGGCGCCTGCCCGTGATGGCGGATCTCGGCGATGATCGTCGCCGGCGTCTGGACGTCGGCCAGGCCGTCCTGCACGCGGAGCGAGGCGACCCAGGTGTTCTCCGCCTCGCCCTGTGAGACATCGACCACCTGCATTCGCACGTCCTGTGGGAACTGCGGCCCACCGGGGTCGGGGAGGTTTTCCGGCCCACGATCTTGGGTTATCGCAACATCTCGGACCGGAAAATCACCCCGACCCCTTTCCTGCGGCGCCGCGGTGAAGCCGCTCCAGAGGCTTTCCTGCTGATCGGTGAAGAGGACGATTCGCTTGGCCAGGTCGGGCGCCGCCTCGCAGGCGCGCTGCGCCGTGTTCACCGCCTGGCCGATGGAGGCGGAGCGGTCAGCGACCTCGATCGAGTCCAGCGCCGCCGCGGCGTCATCCAGCGAAGGATACGGCGTCACGCTCAACGGCCGGCGCGAGCCGCACAGCGGAATGATCGACGCCCGGCTTCCCGGCGGCAGCTTCCCGAGGTACTGGCGAGCCCGCTTCTTGGCCCCATCGAGCCGGGCGCCGTTCAGCGACTGGAAACCCATGCTGAGGCTGTTATCCACCAGCACCACCGCGTGCAGCGGCTGCGCCCCTTCGGCCGCCGCCGCCATATGCTCGGCCGAGGACTGCAGTTGAAAAGCGCTCACGCTCATGGCGATCGCCAGAAATGCGCCTGCCGCCGCGAGCGCCAACCACCGGCCCAGCGGCCGAGACCAGACGACGATGCACACCACGCCCGCCGCCACCGCCGCCAGAAATGCGAAAAATGCGAGAAGCCAGGCGCCTTCGACGCCGCGGGCCGCCAGCGGGCGAGCCAGCGCCGCCCCGACCAACAGCACCGCCAGCGTGCGGAGGATCAAGAGGGCCACGTCGCGCAGCTCAAGGATGCGGCGGTTGCGCCGCAGCGCCTCGCGAAGGAACTCCATTGCCGCCCAAGGCAGCGTCACGTACCGCCGCCGGTTCAACAAGTGGATGATCACCGGCCCCAGCGCGCACGCCGCGCCGGCGACGAAGAACCACGGGCTGACAAAGAAGGAAAGATTCATGCCGACGCCCCAGCGCTACAATTCGCGATCGTGAATGGAAATAGCCCGCGACGAACCGTCGCCGGAGCCGGTGCAACATGGATGTCCGAAACCCGCGATGCGGAGAAAACAACGGACCGCGGCGATGCCTTCCAAATCGCTGACTGGTGGGTTGCTCTGGTTTGCTGTCGCCGCTTCGCGGCTGCGTTGGTTTGTGGGTTCTCGGATCCGCGGGCTTGCGCCCGCGGCTACATGCTGCCGCGGCTCCGCCGCTGATTAGGCGTCTCACCGATTCTCACGTCCCTGTGCCTCAATTCTTCTCGCGAGGATGTCAAGCAGGTTTTGCCACCGCTCGACTACGGCGATGTCCGACGAATCGAACTCTTCCACAGACATGCCGGTAGGGATGTGCGTCATTCGATACAGCCGCCGCCCGTCGGCTAGCTGATACGACTCCTGCTTAATCTCAGTTGGATCGACTTTCATCAGGCGCAACACCACTTCGCGACTATGTTCATTCAAACCGCTCCTTCAAACCCTCGATCCGCCCTTCCTGAAGGATCGGCAGGAAGCGGTTGGGGATGGCGAGGATGAAGCAGCCGACCGCCGTGCCGAACAGCTCGCCCGGCTTTCCGCCGACGCGGCCGCCCCCTCCTTTGCCGTGAATCTTGGCGCCTTCATCCCGCCATTGGCCGTGGCGGGAAGGATTCGAGGCATCGACGATTTGCGACGCGGTCAAGTAATCGCGCATCCGCGGATAGCACTCCCGCCAGTCATCGCCTCCCACCTGATACAGCGCCTGCCCGACGTAGTAGAGCGTATAGGCGTCGAAGGGCATCGCGCCGTCGCGGCGCGGCGATTTGGGGAGCAGCTTGATCTGCTCGGTGATGAAGTCCATGTTCTTGGGGATCCGCCAGTCGTCGTATTGGCCGAACTCCTGCAGACAGACCACGCCCGCGGCGGCCATGGCGACGGTGCCTCCGCCGCCTCCCTTGGTGTACGTGAACTGCCCGGGCTGCCGCTGCTGCGCGCTTTCCGGGGCGTCGCGGCGGCCGTCCTGGGGAGAGTAATGCTCGCGGACGCTCTTGATGGCCAGGTTGGTCACCTCGGGCGGGACCTCCAGCCCGCTATCGACCGCGCTGCGAAGCGCCTTGGCCTGCATCACCGCCAGGCTCAAATCATGCCCACGCGACTGCCGCCGTGCCTGATAGTCCCAGCCGCCGTCTTCGCACTGGGTGTTGGCGATCAGCCGCAGCGCGCGATCGAGCGATTCGTTGAACCGCCGATCAGGAAAGGTGGACATTCCGTGCGCCTGTCCCAGCACGAAGGTGGACAGGCCGTGGTTGTACATGTCGCGCTGAGCGTTAGAAATGTTCAATAGCCCCGACGGCCTGGCGTTGGTGATGACGTAGTCGAGCGCCTTCTGCACGTTCTGACCATACCGTCCGCGACCCGGGCCGTGCCCGGCCGCCATGAAGGCCAGCGCTCCCAAACCCACCAGCCCCAGGTCGTTGGAGTCCCAGTTCCCCTCGCTCCCTTGGTTCCGGGCGAGCCAGTCGAGTCCGCGGTCCAGCGCCGCCTGGCTGGCTTCGGTAATCTCCCACTCCCCGTCGGCATGAACCGCCGGAGTACGGGCAAGCATCGAGAACAGGGCGAGCGCGGCGCAGATCCATTGCATGGCGGCGTGAGGCTGGGAGGGATGATTGACGGCGGGAAGCGACTGGCCACGCCGAGCAACTGGATCCGACGCGCCCGATCGGCGTCCGCGCCCGGCGAGCCGTCAGGATAATCCATCCCGGCCCGGAAAAACACCATCCTCAGGCGGATTTGCCACGCCGTCGGCGCCGCGTGGCGGGGTTGGCCGCCGGTATGCTATAAAGACAGGTGTTGGTCGCGAGGGCGTGGGCGGCCGCGCTCCAACAGAGAGACTCCATCTTGACCGGGTTTGTGAAAATCCTCTATCTTCCTGTTTCATCGGGCGTTGGCGCTCGATTCGTGTTGTTATCATCTCCCGGCCGGCCCCGGCCGATCGTTTGATCCCTCTTTGCTAGGAGCGGGACTGTGGCGTCTGTGAAAGATCGCGTAATCGACATCGTGGCCGAGCAACTCGGCGTCGATAAAGAGAAGATCACCCCCGAAACCCATTTCATCAATGATCTGGGCGCCGATTCGCTCGACACCGTCGAGCTGGTGATGGAGCTGGAGGAGGAATTCGACATCAGCATTCCCGACGACGCCGCCGAGAAGATCCAAACCGTCGGCCAGGCCATCGAGTTTATCGAGAAGGAGCAGGCGTCGTCGTAAGTCGCCTCCCGGGTAAGTTCTTGTGAGCAGCGTGAGCATGAAACGGCGCGTCGTCGTCACGGGTCTGGGCGTCATCACCT
>JAHWKS010000211.1 GCA_019347795.1 Planctomycetota bacterium
CTGCGCACGGATCCCAGCGACAAGACGCCGGCCTCCGCGCGGCTGATCCTGCCGTTGCCGGCCACTCGCAACGAGTCGGCCAGCCGGCCGCGCAGGCTGAGGTCGAGCCGGCCGGTCAGGGGAACATCCGCGCCGAGCCAGATGCCCAGGAACCGATTCGCCTCGGCGCCCCGGAGGTTGAGCAGGAATTCCCCTGTCGGCCGCTCCTCCAGGCGCAGCGTTGCGGTCGCCTGAATGCGTCCGCCGGACAATCCTCCCGACACATCCTCGAAGCGCAGATACGCCGGCGTGAAGAGGACACGTCCTTCGAGCTGTTCGACCTGCGTGAAGCCGGCAAGTTCAACGCGGCGAAGCGAGAAGACTCCGCTGCCGCTGGGGAGGAGGCTCTCCGCGTCATGCTCAAACGCAGCGTGCAAATCGAGGACGCCGTCCAAACCCGTTTCGCCCCAGCGACCTTGGAAGATGGCGGCGAGACGGGCGAAGCGAACGTCCGTAAGCGTGAGCGTTCCGCCGCCGGCCTCCGGAGCCGCTTCCGACATCGGCATCGATCCCTCCGCTTGCAATTGACCGTCGAGCAGCGATGCTTCGAGGCGATAAGTGAGTACGTCCTCGCGTCGCTGCGCTTGGGCCGCGAAGGCGCCGGCGAGCACGCCGTTGATGAGAATCTCCTCCGCGGCTACATCGGCGTCGATACTCCAGCGGCGGAAGTCATTCACGGCGCCCGGCGGGGCGGAAGCGGCAATGTCGCCATCGGACACGCCTTCCAAGCTGACGGGCAGGCTCATCGCATCGTCGAGCAGCCGTCCCAGGTTCACGTCCCGCCAGTGCAGCTCGACCTCTGCCGGCGACGCATCCGTTCGCGGCCAGAGGCCCTCGCCGTGCAGCTCTCCGCCGTAAAGCGACGCATCGAGCCGGGCGATTTGGATCTGCTCTTCACCGGCATTGAACGCGAGCGAAACCATCTCCGCCGTCACATCGTCCACTCGCAGCTCCGCGACGTTCCCCTCTCCGCGGCCGACGAACGAGATCGGCGCCAGTTGTCCGCTTCCCTCGAGTCGAAAATCGGCGACGCCGGCCAGCTCCGCCGGCGGCCGCACCGGCGGCGGCAGCAGGTTGAGCCGGGCAATCTCGAACTGCGAACCTTCGGCGACAATCGCGTACGAGTGCGGCGACCGCAGTCCGACGCTTCCGGAGAGCCGCAGCCGCATGGCGCCCTTGGTCGCCGTCACTTCGGAAAGCAGCAGCCGGCCGCGGTCGATCTGAAACTCTGCCAGCGCCGCGCCGCGGCTCAGGCCCAGTGCCGCCACATCGGAGAGCGTCAGCCGCCCGACGCCGCGCCAGCGATCGACGTCGTCGGGGTCATCGACGGGAATGGCCAGATCGACAACCCCTTCCGCCTCGCCGGCCAGCGGCGCCTCCAGCACGTTCATGTCTGCGAGCAGCCGCCCCAGATCGACCCCCTGCATCCGCAACTCCAACTGCGCGTCGCCCGGCTCCGCCATGGGGAAGCTGGCCGATCCCCGCACTGATCCGCCATAGAGCACCGCCGCAAGGTTGGCGGCGTCGATCCGCTCGTCGTCGATGACAAAGTCCGCTTGCAGCGAGTTGGCCAGGAGCCCGCCGGCGCGGAGATCGCCGAGTCGAAAGGCGCCTCGGATGCTCCAGAGGGAGTCCGCCCCGTCGGCGGGCGACTGGGCTGTAAAGTCGCCGGCAAGCGCGGCGATTTCCGTCTCGCCGAAGTCGAGCCGCTCTCCGGCTGCTTCGCCCTCAAGCCGCCACTGCAGAGGATCGAGTTGTCCCCGCGCGGCGCCTTTCAGGCGCAAGGCGCCGGCGACGGGAAACGGCGGACGATACGCCTCGGGCAACTCGTCCAGCCACGTCAGTTGCTCATCGGATAGTTGCACGTCGGCGATAAACTGGTACGGCGACGTCAGCGTCGCGCGTCCCGAGCCGGCGAACTCCGCCGTGCCCATGCGGCCTCGGAGCTGTGACATGGTCAGCACGCCGTCAGCCGCCTCGAATCGGGTCGTGGCGGCGATGGGCGGGAGGTCCGCGATTTCAGCCGCCTCCAAATTCACGCCGCCGGTCAGGCGCCACGCCGTCACGTCATTGAGCCGCGCGGGGTTCACCTGACCGCGCACCTCGCCCGAGATGAGTCCTTCGGCCATTCCCTCCAGTTCGGGCAACAGCTCCAAGAGACGCTCGATCGGCAACTGCGAGATTTGCAGATTCGTCGCCAGGTCGCCCGGCGGCGAGAGCGGGAGAATGGCGCTGCCGGTGACGCGGCCGGGAGGTCCCGCGCCGTGGGGCACAAGGAAGGAAAGCTCTCGCAGCCTCGCCACGCCGTCTTGATGCAGCAATTCGGCCCGCACGTCCCGCATCACCAGTCCTTCGATCACGAGCCGCTCCGCCGTCAGCACCGCCTCGATGCGATACAACCGCGGCGTCAAGAGTGCGCCGCGCGGATAGCCGATCGATCCCTCTACGGCGACCTGCCCCGCCACGTCAAACGGCAATTCCGCTCCAACCCGCCGCAGCAATCCGGCCAGTTGCTCCAGATCCACCACCCGCCGCTGGAAGGGCGTCGTGATGTAGTCGTCCTGCGCCTGAGCGGCGCCGCCGGCCGCCGCCACTGTAAGCGCCGCGACGATGGCGACGGCCGGGCGAGTTAGAGCTCTGATTGGAGTCCGCATGGGGAGCTTATCGCGAGGATTCCTCCACAGACTATGTACGTTGCATTGCCTCCGCCGTCCAACGGTCGCACTTTCCGCCGCACTTTTCGCGCCGGAGCGGCTTGCTCGGGAAGTGAAGCTTGGGACGGCTGCGATCGAGCCTGCCGGCGGCGTGTTTTCACCGTCCGGGCGGCGGGCTAAACTAAGAGCAGCGTTCACCCGGAACTCGTGCTTCGTCCAGACTACACAGAGGAAATCGTCATGCGCTGTCATGCTTTACTCGCGCTCGCCGGTTGCTTGTGCTTGGGTCTTGCGTCTCTCTCCTCGGCCGACGATAAGCCGTCGGGCGAAAAGATCGCCCTGGCCGACGGCAAGCTCACCCTCGTCCCCCCCGCAGCCTGGGAGCGAAAGGAGCCGAGCGTGCGGATCATCGAGCACGAGTTCGCCATTCCCGCCGCGGAAGGGGACGACAACCCCGGCCGCCTCACGATCATGGGCGCGGGAGGCAGCGTCGAGGCCAACATCGATCGCTGGATCGGCCAGTTCGAGCAGCCCGACGGCGCCTCCAGCAAAGACCGCACGAAGGTGGACAAGCTGACCGTCGATGGTCAGACCGTGCACCTGGTGGACATCACCGGCACGTACAAGGATCAGCGCGGCCCATTCGCCCCCGCCGTGATGCGGGAAGACTATCGCATGCTGGCGGCGATCATCGCCACCGAGCAGTCCGGCCGCTATTTCGTCAAGCTCTACGGGCCTAAGAAGACGATCGCGGCCAACGAAAAGGCCTTCCGCGCCATGGTGGAGAGTTTGGACGTACAATAGCGCATGAAGATCCAACAACTGCTCGAGCATCACGGCATCGCGCGGAACCCGTTTGCCGAGGAAGACGCTCAGACCGACCCGGTCTTCAAAGACTATTGCATCGATAACTCCTATCATCCCACCTGGGACAAGATCTTCGGCGATCCCGCCGAGCCGGCCACGGCCATCGTGTTCGGCGAGAAAGGCGCCGGCAAGACCGCCATGCGGCTGCAGATCGCCCGGCGGCTGGAAGAGTACAACGCGGCGCACCCCGACGGCCGGCTGTACGTCATCCACTACGACGACTTCAATCACTACCTGGACACCTTTCGCGATAAGGTCGGCCCGCGACGCCGGCCGGAGAAGTTGCTGTCCGAGTGGAAGCTCTGGGACCACATGGACGCGGTGCTGGCGCTGGGGGTGACGGGGTTGATCGACCGGGTGCTGGAGGTGAGCCAGCCCTCGGTCTCCGCCGGGTCGCCGGTCGATCGGCGGATGGTGAGCAAGCTCGAGCATCACCAGGCGCGGGACCTGCTGCTGTTGGCGGCGTATTACGATCAGTCGATGGCCGAGACGTTCCGCGCCCGCTGGAGGCGTCTCCGCAAGCGGCTCCACTACCGCACGTGGCTCGCCCATTGGGACCTGGCTCTGGGCGTGGTGTGGACCATGGCGGCCGTCGCAGCGGTGATCTGGATCTTCGCCACCATGCCGGGCGAAAGCTTCAGCCCGCTCTTGCTCTATCTGCTGCTGGCCCTGGCGTTCGTGCTGGCCGGGTGGGCTCCCTGGACGTGGCGGTTCCTGCGACGGCACTGGCTGGCGCGGAAGATCGCCAGGCGGGTGCGCACCGGGAATCGGCAGGCGCATGTGTTGCGGCGGGTGCTGATGAACTTCGCCGCCGCGGACCTGGCCGATCAGCCCTTCCCCGCCAAGGACCGCACCGACGATCGTTACGAACTTTTGATGAAGTTCCAAAGCATCCTGCAAACGCTCGGCTTCAAGGGGATCGTGGTGCTGGTGGATCGCGTGGACGAGCCGCACCTGATCAACGGCTCGCCCAAGCTGATGCGGGCCCTGGTGTGGCCGATGCTCGACAACAAGTTCCTCAAGCACCCCGGCCTCGGTTTGAAGCTGATGCTGCCGATCGAGCTGACGCAGTTCCTGGAGCGGGAGGACGCGGAGTTCTACCAGCGGGCGCGGCTCGACAAACAGAATACGGTTCGCTCGCTGGAGTGGACCGGGCAGGCGCTCTACGACGTCACCAACGCCCGCATCAAGGCCTGCGCCGCCGACGGCGCCGCGCCGACGCTGCGAGACCTGTTCGCCCCCGGTCTGAGCGACGAGCGGCTGATCGAGGCCCTGCGGTCGCTGCGGGTGCCCCGTGCGGCGTTCAAGTGCCTGTACCGCATGCTCGTCACCCACTGCAACGCGCACACCGACATGAACCCGGCGTGGCAAATCTCGCCCGAGACGTTCGAGTCGGTGCTCGCGGTGTATCACCGCGAGCAGGAAGCCTTCGACCGCGGCCTGGGCGCGGGGTAGGTTACATCCTCCTTTCCCATTTTCTGCAAATGGGCGCGCCGCCGCTCAGGCGGCTTTCAGAGCAGCTCGTCCAGCTCATCCACCAGCGAGGCGAAGTGGGTCAGGGCGGTTTCGACCGGCTCGGGCTGCTCCATGTCCACCCCCGCCCCGCGCAACAGGTCGAGCGGATCCTTGGAGCAGCCGCCCTGGAGGAAGCCGAGGTAGTCCTGCAGCTCCTGCTCCCCCCCTTCCAGCACGCGGCGGCTGAGGGCGATCGCGGCCGACATCCCCGTGGCGTACTTGTAGACGTAAAACGCGCGGTAGAAGTGCGGGATGCGGAAGCACTCGCGGCGCAGCTCGTCGTCGATGACAAACTCCGGCCCGAAGTACGCCGCCAGCAGCTCGCTGTATGCATCCTGCAGCGTCTTGACCGTGAGCGGCTCGCCTTGCTCGGCCATGGCGTGGGTGATCTTCTCGAACTCGGCGAACATCGTCTGGCGGAAGACCGTGCCGCGGATGTCGTCGATCTCCCGGTTCACCAGGTAGGCCCGCTCGCGGTCGTCGGCGGCCCGCTCGCGGAGATGCCGGCTGAGGAGCTGCTCGTTGAAGGTGCTGGCCACCTCGGCCACGAAGATCGTGTAGTCGTAATACTGGAACGGCTGATGCCGGGCGGAGTAGTAGCTGTGCATCGAGTGCCCCGCCTCGTGGGCCAGCGTGAAGACGTCGTTGAAGACGGTGCTCTTGTAGTTCATCAGGATGTACGGATCGCCGTCGTAGCTGCCCGAGCTGAAGGCGCCGCTCTGCTTGCCGCGATTGGGATAGCGGTCGCACCACCGGCCGGACAGTCCCTGCCGCAGCACCGAGACATAATCCTCGCCCAGCGGCGCGACCGCCGCGGCCACCAGCTCCACCGCCTCATCCCAGGGGCGGTCGATCTCCAGGTCGCTGAGGATCGGCACGTAGGTGTCGTAGTGGTGGATGTCGTCCAGCTTCATCTTCCGCCGCCGCACGTCGTAGTAGCGGTGCAGCGTGGGAAGCTGTTTCCGCACCGCCGCGATGAGATTGTCGTACACCGCCTGCGGGACGTTGTCCGGGAAGAGCGACATCGCCAAGGCGCCGTCGTAGCTGCGGGCGCGGGCGTAGTAGACATCCTTGTGGATGGAGCCTTGCAGTGTCGCGGCGAGCGTGTTCTCATGCCCGAGGAACTGCTCGTAGTATTGATGAAACGCCGTCTTCCGCACCTCCCGATCGGGCGACTGCAGCAGCTCGAGGAACGAGGCGTTGGTCAGCTCGACCTCTTCCCCCTTCTCGTTCGTGACCGTGCCGAACTTCATGTCGGCGTCGAGCAGCTTGCGGAAGGCGTTCGAGGCGGCGCCCGCCATCTCGCCCTGCATCGCCAGAAGCTGCTCCTCGCGGGGACTGAGCGTGTGCGGCTTGTACCGCACCAGCCGCTCGAGCACGAGGCGGAACGGCGCCAGCTCAGTCGCCGAGAGAAAGCCCGCCATGCGATCGTCGGGAATCGCCAGAATCTCCGGCCGGATGTAGCTGGCCGCCTCGCCGGCCCGGGTGGCGACGTTCTGAAACCGGGCGACCATCGCCTGCGTATCGGCGTTGGCCTGATCCTCGGCCGAGCGAAGGAAGGCGTATACGCCCAGCCGCTCCGCCTGCCGCTCGAAGTCGTTGTCGAACGTCAGGCACGCCGCCAGCGACGCAGCGCTCTCGCCGAGCTTGCCGCGAAACGACTCATATTCCCCAATGCGGCCTTCCCACTTTTTGAACTCTTCCTGCCAGCCTTGATCCGTGGGAAACAAGCTCGACAGGTCCCACATATCGCCGGCGGGAACCTCAGATCGGACGGGCAGCTTTCGGGGGGCGTTCATGCGGCGCTCCTTCGGTTTTTGCGTGAGAAGACTACCCGCTGAGTCTCACGGTTTTGCCCCGGCGCGACAAGACCACCGATCAAGTAAAAGTCGCCGTGGCGACAGAGGAAGAACGAGGAACACCGATCTACACTAATTGCCGCGAATGGTATTAGCGAAGATTAGTGAAGATTAGCGTTCCCTTCTCCGCGCGAAGTTATCTACCTCTACCTCGGTTTGCGCGGACGGTGGGTTTCGGGCGGCGATTCGCTTCGCGGGGCGCATTGCTGGATTAGCGACTCCAGGGTTTCCAGCGCCTCATCGAGCTGCTGATAGCGCGCGGCGATTCGCTCCAGACGGCGGCGGCGGTCTGTGAGCCGACGCTGCGCCTCCTCGGGGCTGTTCGCCGACGGCGTATTGGGGGAGCCAGCCATGCGTAATCAGACGGCAATCTATATTTCCGCGGCCGGACGCGGCCCTGAACCCTCCAAGCGTCGGCGACGCTCCTCCAGCCGCCGCCGGGCCGCCGCGAATTCGTCGGCACGGCAGTTTCCTCAGGTGACGCTATTTCCCATGAACGCCGCTTCACGCCGGGTCGGGGAGAATTGGTGGATTCCGAAACGCTACCGTATTATAGGCGCCGTATAGCGATACATGTTGCACGCCGAGGGATCGCGGAGTCCGACGTTGTCGAAAGGAGCGATGGCCTGCATAACATCCTGCCGGAATCGTTCCGAGGAAAGAGCGCCCTCGCCCTGGGCCAACGCGCCTTCCAACCGGCGCCGCGTCTGGCGCACGATCGCCCGCAGTTGTTCGTCGTCCGCGCACAAGAACCCTCCTCCTGGAGAAATCTCGCCGCCGAGGCGCCGCTGCTCGTACGTGGTCGCGGCCGCAAAGTACAGCATCGAGAACGACGTAAACAAGTGGAAATCCGCCATCGCCAGATAACATCCGGAAACCAGTTCGTCGATCAAGTCAAGCTCTTGCTCCACGAGCGCCGCATAGCGCTGAAACTCTCCTGCCAAGGAACTGCGATTCCAATGCCGCTCGATCATCCCG
>JAHWKS010000212.1 GCA_019347795.1 Planctomycetota bacterium
TTGAGGCGCAAATATCTGGACTCAATCCAGGGGCTTGCGCCCCTGGCTACATGCTGTCGCCCCTTGCGGGGCTGAAAGGAATGCGGAACCCCCTAAACCTCCGCCAAGCCCCGAAGGGGCGGCAGCAGGCGGCTTCACGCCCTTCTGTCGCCCCTCCGGGGCTTGAGGCGCAAATATCTGGACTCAATCCAGGGGCTTGCGCCCCTGGCTACATGCTATCGCCCCTTGCGGGGCTGAAAGATCGCTTGGCGCAACGGTTCCTGAAATCTAGGAACGAGATTGTTGGACATTTTGCGATGGACCAAGTTCCCGGATGAGATAACTCTCTAACGATTCTGCTGCGGGGCAAGTCCCCGTATGGGGGTCGGTTTCGAGCGCTACCGTCATCACGTATCGAGGTTGAACACTCCACGGCCGTTCGTAGCCGTTCCACTCACCGAGCAGGATACATCGGCCCGACGCTCGGTACTCGCGCATATTCACGTAGCCATTTAGCCTGGATCGAAGGCAGGAAGTCTTACCGGAGGACTTGCCAACGTATAAGAACTCGGGATCACTTGGCGCCTCCGCAAAAAACAGGTAGACGCCATGACAATCACCTCTTGGCCACTCATCCGGCCACCGGAAATGGGGCCCAACGGTCGCAAGGGACGGCCGTTCTGGGAAGAGGTCGTAAAAGCCGGAAGGGGCAACCCATAGGCGTTGGTCAGCCGCGAACCGGATAGTACGGAGTTGCACTTCGCTTAGTCTCGACATCATACGTCACGTTTTATAATTGGTTCGGGAACTGTGGTTTGTGGTTCAATTGGCGGGAAAATAACAAATGGTTTCTGTCCATTCCCAACGACGTGATTTGATTTCGCGAATTGAAAACGGCTAATCCTCGATCCTCAGCTTAATCTCCTCGCTGTTCCCTTTCAGGTCGGGGCGCTGAAGCGGCCGGGGGTGGAGGCGGTAGGTGAGGCTTTGGCGGCCTCGGGCGAGCTGGCGGACGAAGAAGGTGACGCTTTCGCCGCGGAGCCCTATGTAGCCGCCCAGGCCGCCAGCGGTGTAGCCGCTTTGGACTTCGACCCTCTCAACAAAGCCCGAAGCCTTCACCGGTTCGGTTTCCAGCCGGCCGCTCTTGATGACTGGCATGGATGTCGAGTTTTACGCGAGCGCGTGGGCGGGATCGATCAGGCCAGTTTTGTCACGGCTGGCTCTTCTTTGTCGGAAAACTTGGCGAAGAGTTCATCCAGGGCCGATTCGTCGTCGATTTGGCCTGTGCTGAGGAAGCGTTCGATTTCGATCTGGACTTCATCGCCGTAGTCCACGAACTCAATTTCCCAGCGTTGACCCGGCACGTTGACCTCGATCATTAGTGCCTCGTCACGGCTTTGCCGTAGCGAATAGGCGATCTTGGCCTCGCGCAGGCGCTGCAACAACGTCAGCATTCGACAAAAGGCGTCACTGTTCATTTGTCGTACTCCCGCGATCCCAACAGTTTTTTGATCGTCTTGTAACCGGGCTCCCCGGCCTTCGCCTAGTCCTCGACCTTCAGCTTAATTTCCTCACTGTTCCCGCGCAATTCGGGCGCGTACATGGCTTGGGCCACGGCGGGTAACGCGCTGAATTTGCCCGGGGTCTCGGCGTGGAGGCGGTAGGCGATGCTGTGGCGGCCTCTTGCGAGGCGGCGGACGAAGAAGGTGACGCTCTCGTCGCGGAGCTCCATGTAGGCGCCTAAGCCATTTTGCGTGTAGCCGCTTTGGACTTCCACCGGCTCGAAGCCGGCGGCTTTCTTGTCTTCGAAGATCAGGTACTCGTAGTCGTTCTTGGACTCGATTACCAGCTCGACCTCGACCAGGTCGCCGCTTTGGAGCGTGGCGAGGTTGTCGAGCTTCACCCGCTCGTAGGCCTCCACGCGCTGATCGGCGGCCTGGCCGCGGGCGCCTTCGGCCTTGATCGTCTTGTCGCGGGGGACGAGTTTATACACGTCGCGGTGGACCTTCACCTCCAGGCCGGCGGCGGTGATGTGGTCCTCCAGCGTGAAGTTCGTGAGGTAGGCGTTCCAGTAGACTGGGCCCTGGCCGCGGCGGCGGATTTCGATCTGGTGCTCGCCTGTGGTCACTTCCTCGCCGCGAAGGGCGAACGCGGCGTCGAAGGTGAAGAGGTTATCGGGCGTGATCCGAGCTTCGCCGCGCTTCTGGTCGTCGATCCAGATCTCCACCGTCATGTCGGGCGAGAGTTCGCCCGTGGCGCGGAGGTAATCGGCGAAGGCCTCGACGCAGTACGCCGTGTCCCGCGTGCTCCGCCAGTACGTGGCGTGCTTGCGGTTGTTGAGCAGATACTTCACCAGCCGCGGCGCCTTCTCGCCCTGCGGCTCGACGCGCGAGAGGAGCTTCAGGTAGTAGGCGTTGGCCTCGATCTCGCTGCCGTACCAGTACCACCAGTAATCGCTCTGTGGCAATTTCAGGTACGCCGTCTCGTTCTCCTCGTCCTGCACCAGGTACTGGTCGATGTTGCGGACGATCATCACGAGCTTTTCCTCATCGCCGACTTTGTGCAGGGCCAGGCCGAACATCCCCTTGGCGTAGACCGATATCTTGGTGCGGTCGCGATAGAGGTAGTCGCGCATCTGGCGGTTTTCGGCGCCGGCGTCCACCAGGACCATGTAGACCAGGGCGTCGAGGTTGTCGGCGTGCTGCTTCCCGGTCTTGTGCGCGTCGAACTCCTGCAGCTTGCGGACTTCCTGCTCCTGATACCGCTTGAGCCACTCGACGCCGCGCTCCAGCATCCCCGGCACGAGCGGCACGTCGTTCTCCTGCGCGATCTGCAGTCCGTGGACGACCACCGCGGTGGTGTGGGGCCAGCTTGACTCGCGATAGCCGGAGAACCAGCCCCAGCCGCCGTCCTCATTCTGCATGTTGGCCAGCAGCTTCAGCCCTTCCTTGACCATCCGCTGCACCTCGGCCTCGTCGAAGACCGGGTTGCGACCGAACCGTTGCCACTGCTCGGCCCGGTCCTGCGGATCGCCCAGCTCCTGGGCGTTGAGGTTGGTCCGTTTCTCGGCGATCTCGGCCAGGTTGAGGTCCATCTCCAGCAGCACGTTTTGGGTGATGACCGTCGGCAAAAAGCGGTTAAGCGTCTGCTCGGTGCAGCCGTAGGGATAGTCCACGAGGTACGGCAAGGCGTCGACCATCGCCCCGGCCAGCGTGGGCGAATAGCGGACCACCAGCTCCGACTGCTCCGGCCGCCGCTCGGCGGGGACGGTGACGGTGAACGATGACGACTCCTTCTCCGGCTTCATCGTCCCCGCCCACGACTCCATCTTGAGCATCCCGTGGACGAAGACGGGGACCTTCGTCTCGGTGGCGTCGGACTCTTCGTCGGTGAGGGCCTTCATCCGCACCACGGCGGTTCCCTCGCGCAATACCTTGACCCGCCAATCGACGCGCTGTTCGCCGCCGGCCTCGACGTTGATGACGCGCTCCAGCTCATCCGTCGGCTCCAGCTCGTCGCCGGGCAATTCCAGCGAGACGTGAACGTCTTTCGCCTCGTCGAGGTAGTTGTGGACGTTGGCCGAGAGCACCACCTCATCCTTCTGCACCAGGAACCGCGGCGCCTGGAGGCGGAGGATGAGGTTTTTACGGGTGATCATCTCCGCCTCGCCCGAGCCGACGCGCGTCCCGGCGCCCATGCCCCACACGCGGACCTTCCAGGTGGTGAGGTTCTCGGGCATGGTGAGCGAGACTTCCGCCTCGCCCTCTTTGTTGGTTTCCAGCGCGGCTTTCCAAAGGGCGGTGTCGGCGAATTGCGTGCGAACGGAGGCTTCCACGAGTTGCCCGCCTTCGCCGCCAGCGGGTCCGAGCGCGCCCTTGGCGGCATCGGCCGGAGGGGGCGTCGCTTGTTGCCGATCGTCGCCGGCGAAGAAGCTTTCACTGGCGACCTGTCCCTCGGCCGCGGCCGCCATCGGCGCCCCGGGCGCGAAACCTCCTCCGCCGAACGCGCCGCCCCGCGCCTGGAACATGCGCACGTCGGGGCCGCGGAGGCGCTTGGCGGCAGCCTTTTCGCCGGTATCAAAATCGCTGAACGCCGCCAAATCATCCGGCAGCGTCGCGCCGAACACGCCGATGTCCTGCATCGGAAGCGCCCCCGGCAGCGTCTGGTTGGCGCCGTAGTGCGAGAGGCTGTGCTCGTGCTGCGGGTTGTGCTGCCGCCGCCACTTCCAGTAGAACTCGCGGATGTCGGTGGTGTTGGACCCGCCCGAGATGTACTCGACCGACTTATCGTAGATCGCCACCGTGGTCTGGCCGTGGAACGGCTCGCCGTCGAAGTCGGTCAGCTTGATCTTGACTGTCGCCTTCTCGCCCGGCTTGTAGGTTTTCGCCGAGGGATCGACCGCCAAGTTCAGGACGCGGTTCTCGGGCGGGACGACGATCTCCTTCACCTGCGTGTAGACGTTGGCGTTGTAGACGGTGAGCGCCTCGACGAAGAAGTTGGGCATGTCCTTCTTCACCACGCCGATCTCCTCGACGGTGCTCTTGCCGGTCATGCGGATCACGCGCGGCTCGAGATACACCCCGTTGGCCGGGCGCACAAAGAGCAGCACCGTGGCGCCGGCGCGGTTGGTGTTGATCTGCAGGCGGATCGTTTCGCCCGGCTGGTACTCGCGCTTCTCCGGGATGAGCTCCAGCTCGTTGAAGCGGAACTCCTCGCCGTCGAAGCCGCGGCCGATGACGGTGAAGATGTAGCCGCCCTCGATGACGTGGCCCGCCTTGTCGGTCACCTTGTACGAGAGGCGATATTGTCCTGGCTGGGCCGCCTCGAATTTCTGCTGGGCCTCGCCCTGGTCGCTCGTGTCGAGGTCCCACTTCTCGACGGGCGTCTCGACCGGCTCGGCCTCATCGTTGTAGGTGATTTTCAGGAGCGTCAGCTCGCCTTCGCCCTGGACCGGCTTGCGGTCGAGCGTCTGCGCGCGGAAGTGGGCGTTTACCACATCGCCGGTCTGATAGTAACCCTGCTCGACCCAGGAGAAGACCTTGAACGGCTTGCGGGCCACGAGCACGGTCCCCTCGCCGTGGATGATGCGGCGGGACTCGTCGCGGACTTCAGCGGAGATCGTGTAGCGATGGTCCTGATCGCCGTGCAGCTCCTTGGCCACCGCGGTGTCGATCTCGACCTGCACGGTCCCATCCGGGCCGATCTCCACCTCCTGCTCGGCCACCAGCTCCGGCGGATTCCGCGGCCCGCCCCGCCACCACCAGGGCGACGGGCGGACGCAGCCATGCCACTTGCCCCAGCCGGGATACCACGCGTAATCGTAGGCGAACCACCAATAACCCTCGCCATAGAACCAGTCCCAGGGTGCGTAGGGATACCACGTCTCGTCGTGCTCACTGCGGGTGATCTTGTACTTGACCGTCGCGTTGGTGACGGGGGCGCCGAAGTAGTAGTCGGCCTTGATCGTGGCGGTGATCTTCTCGCCGAGCATGACCGGCTCTGAGGGGGCGTCGATCTGCACCTCGAACTCGGGCTTCTTGTACTCCTCGACGCGGAATTGATTCTGCCCGCGATGGTCGTTGCCTTCTTTCACCACGAGCTGATAGACGCCGAGCGTCGCCTCGCCGCCCACTTCAAAGACGCCGTCCAGCCCGCCGTACTCATCCGCCTGGTGCGGCTGGTCGTAGACCTTCTCGCCGCGGGGATCGTAGATCTCGACTACGAAGCTGCGGCCGGCGAAGTCGGAGAGGTTCTCGTTGTCGTACTGCGCATGCCGGACCCAGGCCTTGAACTTCACATCCTGGTCCGGACGATACACCGGCCGATCGGTGATGATGTACGTCTTGATCGCGTTGTACTCGGCGTCGTAGTACTGCCCCGTCCAGGCGCCCGAGAAGCCGAGATACGCGAAGCGATCGCCGGGACCGCGGGCGGTCACGAGCCATTGATAATCGTTCCGCAGGTCGCGAGGATCGGGCGCCGCCATGCCGTCGGGGCCGGTGCGCTCGGCGAAGTTGCTGGTGTAGATGCGGAAGACGTTGTTCGCCAGGTGCTTCTGCTGGTAGCCGAAGAACTCCAGGTTGACCCCCGGCACGGGTTTGCCGGTGACCGCGTCGGCCACGTAATAGAGGTTCTTTCCGCTGAGGGCCTGCTTGACGATGGCGGTGTCGGAAACCCAGACCACCACCTTGCTGATGTTGCCGTCCTCCATGGCCGCGGTCACGAGGTAGGCGCCGGGTTTCTGCAGCGGCGTATCGATCGTGATTCGCTTGTCCCAGTGGTTCGGCCGCGGCTCCAGCTCCAGCGACCAGCGGGCGACGCGCTCACCGACATACTGCTGCTCGTTCTGCTGGACGAGGCGATAACCGATGTCCCCCAGGTTCACCTTCTGCCAGTCGAGCCGGCCGGGATCGCGGCGGAGGTATGTCTTGATGTCGTCCAGAAGTTGCTCGACGCGAATGGCGTGTGCGGTGAAGGCCACTTTCTCGCCGTTGCGGAAGCGGTACTCCAACGCGGCGCCGTTGTCGGCGGGCTGCGTCATGACCGGCTCGAAGCGGCCCCAGTTGTCCACGAGCTGCGCGAGCCGCTGCTTGCGGTATTCCGGTTGCGGCGGCGGAGGAAACCGCTTGAGCGATTCCCGCCAGTAGTCGGCCGCCTTGGGGTACTGGCGGCGGTTCTCAAAGATCTGCGCCAGCACGTTAATCGCCGACTGCTCCTGACCGCTCTGCGGCGGCTTCGCCTCATCGGCGACCTGCTGATAGAGCTTGATGAAGTTGTGCTCGTCGGGAAGCTTGAAGCGGCGGATGCCAATTGCGGTGCGGGCGATCGTCTCGTTCTCCTCCAGCGTGTGGAGGACGTACGTGCCGCTTTCGTCCTGCTCGTCGTCGTCTTCCGGTGCGCCGAAGAAGGGGGTCCACCGGCCGTGCGCCATCGTCTGCACGCCGAACTGGTTGTGGAGGAAGTTCGCCCGGTGCGTCAGCACCTCTTCGCGGCGCGCGGGGGCCATCTCCACCACCTGCTCCAGGGCCCATCGCCAACGCTCGCCGTCGGTTTCGGCGGCGTCCCAAGACGCGGGGACGTCGTGAAAGATCGGATTCCCCTCGGCGTCCACGGGCACGCCTTGATACTCGCGGTAGTGATGCCAGCCTTCGTCGTAGTCGGGCAGCTCGCCGATGTCGGTCAGATACTGCAGCCGCCACGCTTCGGCGTGGCCGCGGTTGTTCAACAGCGCACCCGCGAGGGTGAAGTAGAACTGCGCGACGTCGTTCTTCAAGTCGTCCTTCATCGCGAGCGGCGAGGCCTGCTCTAAAAGCTGCAGCGCCCGCACGCGGTCGCGCTCCACGGAGTTCACCACCTTCCCGCCGCCGCGATGGTGGCCGCGGTGGAACTCGCCGGCGATCATGAACCCTTGATGCACGATCGAAAGATACTGCTGCGCCGCCGCCTGCAGCGCCCGCCATTGGTTATCGTGGGCGTCGATGGCGCCTTCCAGCAACTCGTCGATCTCATCAGTGCGGCCGAGCTGGTTGAGGGCCTGCACCGCCAGGTTCAGATCCTCGGCGATGTGCCGGGGATCGGTCTCCGGGTCGAGCAGAATCTTCCGCAGCCCCTCGTAGGCGTCGCGGTAGTTGCCGTTACGGAATTCCTGGTGGAGTTGTTGCCGATCGGGAGCTTGCATGGCGGCCGAGAGCCAGGTGAAGGAGCCAGCAGCGACGACGCCGAGCGTCAGCGCCGTCAGCAGGAAGATTTTGGAGCGATTCATCGCAGGAATCCAATGCGAGTTGGCTGAATAGACAGAGGGAAGCGCCACGGGGGTGGCCGGCGGCGGAGCTTGCGACGCCCCAGCCACTCCTGCGGTTTTGCATGTCACAGGCGCCCCTCCATGAGACGATTTAATGAGAGAAAGCGTTTTCGTCCGTTCGCGAT
>JAHWKS010000213.1 GCA_019347795.1 Planctomycetota bacterium
CGACCCAGTCGTTTTGACGGATGAGCAGGTAGGGCAATTCGCTGCCGCCGCGCACTTCGGCGAGAAGGCGAACCGCCTGATGCCGCACGTATCCGCTGGGGTGGAAGCTGGCGAGGCCTAGTACCGACGTTGCTGGCCGGGTCCCGATGGCGAGAGAGCTTACTATGCCGGGCGAGAAATTGCGCCATTCTTCGGAGACATCCCAGCGCCACGAGCGTCTGACATGTTCGCTCAGATGGAGCAAGTTCTCGAACGGTACGCATGAAATCAGACGGTCCACAGCTTGATGAGCCGCGATCTGGACTTCCGCCGATCTGGCGAAGACGAATCGCATGATCGCGGGCAGGGCCGCTGGTTCGCCGCTCTCGGCGACGTCCTGTAAAACGGCGATCACTTGCTCGGTTCGTTTTTGCCGCCCGAACCACAGTCGAGGCTCGTCCAGCCGGGCGAGCCGCACCAGGAGCTGTTGCGTTTGTTCCGAGAGTTGCCACATCGGACTGATAGTGTACGTTGCAGGAGTAACGGCATTGTGCCAACCATTTTCAGGCGACGGCGTGAAGGCGAGTCGATCGCTCAGCCCCCCGCGCTCCGCGAAACCATCAAGGCGACATCCGGATGAGCCTGACCGTTGACCTCCCGCCCCCCGTCATCGACGCAATCCTCTCCTACGCTGTAGACCACGCAGAAATGACCGACGGTGCGATAGCGAAGCGGCTCCGCGTCGAAGGGATCGAGAGGCACAGCCTCGACAAAGTCCGGGGCCAGCTCCTCAAGCGTCTCCGGGAATCGGTCGTACGCTAGACGGAATCGCTCGGCGGCGAGCGCAACGGCCGCCACGCGCGTTCGCGCCTCAGCAAGGTAGGCCGGCGAAAACTGGGCGTCCATCGCCGGCATGATCGTGGCCGTCATCGCGTACGCGACTCGCCGGATGCGGAGCCGCTCACAGCGCTATCGACCATTTGCTTGACCGCCTCCCGAGTCTCAGAAACCTCATTCCAGGGTTTACCGGCGGCAGCGAGGTAGCGCTCCATACACTCCAGGTACAAGGCGAGGTCCGCCTTGCGGCCCAGCGTGTAGGTAAGCGGCATCGAACGACCGGACTCGTCGCCCGCCTGTTCCGGCTGTTGAATCGCCGCGATGCCCAGGACGCGCTCTCCGATCAGGCCAAGCCGAAGCCCCGCGAGATAATCCGCCGCCTCAAGCTCCGTCTGCAACCGGGACAGGTCCTGATTGGAGAAGCTGATGTGCGACAGTGCCAGCGGCACGACTTCTAGGCCGTAGCCAGCCACGGTGATCCGGAGCAGCTGTGAGATCGGCGACGGCTCCCGCTCCAGGCTTCGGGCCAGCGCAAAGATCGCGTGCAGCGACTTGGCGACTCGGTGGGCGTCGCCGCGGCGCGCTGCCATAAATGCGTCGAGTTGCAGCAGGCGCGCCGCAAGGCGCATCCGGTGGCAATGGGAGTAGTCAGCGTGCATTCCGCGCTGCAGCTCAATCGGATACCGGCACGGGCTGCCGACCTGAGCGGCCTCGTGCAGCGCGCCCACGGCCTGCACGTATCTGGCCAGGTGCGCTCGCGCCGCACGTTCGCGCGGCCAATGCCGGCCGGGCGGGAAATTCGCCCATTCAACCGGCACGTCGATCTGCAGGGCCTCCTCGGCGTCGCGATACTCGTCGGAGGCCAAGGACTCCATGGCGGAAATCCAAAGCGGGGCGGCATTGATCTCGGCCCCATCCGGCAACGAGTAGTAGTCATCCCATTCGTCCGGGGTGACCGGAAAACCAGCAGCCCGAACGTCCGCGATGGCGGCCCTCGCCTTAGCGGAGGCACGCACGTATCTGAACGCCGGCGGGGCCGTTGCAACGACCGCCGCCAACCCCAGAAGTGCGGCGCCATAGCGGAAGTAACGGGAGCGAAAGATGCTCGTTATGTTTGGGCGTTCTGTCAAATCCGCACCGCCTGCGAAGTTCCGACGTCGGGGGAGTCATTGTGGCTCGTCGACGCTCAACTCGACGCGGCCGCGGAGCCCGTTCTCCTCGAACGTCAGACCGAAATTCGCCTGCGAGACGTCCTGTAGGGACGCGGGGAGGCCGGGCCCCTGTTTGGGCTCGCCGGCGTGGCCGTAGACCGTCGATTCATACGTCCGCCACGCCTCGTTCCACACGTATTCGCCGCCGCCAGGACAAACCGGCCGCGCGCCCCAGAACCGTTCATGGAGAGCCAGCGGATCCTGCTCTGGAAACAGTCGCCGCCATTCGTTGAGGATCGGCAGGTTGCCCCACGACCGTGCCTGCATCGCCCGGCGGTAATCATCGCCCCAGCCCGCTTGCACAATCGCCAGGGCGTCCCGGTCCACGCGCAGGCAGAGATTGTCGCCGATCCAGGGGGCCACGTCCTTGGGATCCTGAGCCTGCCCATCAGCCTCGCGGCGAGCCTTTTGCCGGTCGAGCGCCCGCTGCAAAACGCTCTCGTTGAGCGAAACCGTCAGCCCTTGTCCGCTGGCCGCATAGTAAATGGCGAGTCGGTCGAATTCGTCCCCCAGATCGCTTTGAGCGCGCTCCGAGGGAGCAATCTTCACGTATGGCTCGTCGTTATGGGACTTCGTCTCCCACTCCGTCATGCCCGGGGCGGTCTGCTCGATAAAGCCTCGCAGGGCCGTCAGGAACGCCGTCAGCCTTAGGCCGCTGCGGGCGCTAACGTGCAGGGCCACCGGAAGTCGGTGGAGGTTATCCTCCAGAAAGTCGTCCGGCGTCTCCGCCGCCGCCCAGTCGCGGAAGAACGGATCGCGGTCGGCGTAAACCGCCGCCGACTTGCCGATCCAGCTCAACGGGTTCACCCGGATCATGCCCTGCGCGAGATTGCCGTAGCTCTTCATCCGCCACTCGAAGGTGAAGTCGTGTCATGTCCCACTGGTGATCCAAGGGACTTGATTGCATATCACTTGTGCCTGATTGACTTCCTGGTGACGTTGTTTTCGGGGAAGCTGACACCCGAGTATTTTCCAAACACGCACATCAAGAATCATCCACCGATTTTCAGAAAACAAGCTTGGATCAGGTGAGAAACCTGTTTGTAATGCCGTTGCGATGCGATTGCCTGGCACGCTTCAGGTACTGAGGGAAGGAAGCGGGACAGGCGAGCTTCCGAAGGTCGGCTGCAGGCAATAGCAAGGTCCCCTGGCGTAGCCGCGAACCACGACCGCCCGGTACGGCAGCGCGGACTCAAACGGGCCAACGAACGGGGCCAACGGGGACAGCCATCTCCAGCGGGGGAGAACGGAGGCGTCCGAGATGCGTCGAACCGGCGTCGCGGAAGATCTCGATTGCAAAAATCGCGGAACACGTGACAAACGTCCACTTCTCTCTATACTCCTGTCCATCTCGCTTTCCCTGGGAGGGCATCATGGCTCGCTTGGCTCGTGTGGATCTTTTTGACTCTGGGGAAGTCTCGGTCTTTCACTGTATTAACCGTTGCGTGCGGCGCTGCTTTCTGTGTGGGCGCGATCCGGTCAGCGAGTAGAGTTCATCAGGACACAGTTCCGTCAAATACCCCCGCCTCAGGCTGATCCCTTCCTGGAGGGCCGCATTTCGAGAAAGCTCCGGGCGTCGGGGAACGAGCAGCTATCACCAGTACGACGGCCTGGGGAGCACCGACGCCCTCCTGGACGAAAACGAGACAGCCACCGACCGCTACACGTACCGGGCCTTCGGCCTGCACGCCTCGCACACCGGCTCGTCGGACAGCTCCTTCACGTTCGTGGGGAGGCAAAGCTACTACCGCGACCCCGAGGTCGATCTCTACCTCCTGGACGCCCGCTACTACGATCCGGCCGCGGGCTGCAAGGGCGGACGGTTCCTCCACGGGCCAAGGTAAAAACTTTGGTCGAAGTCCTTGGGCAGTGCGCCCTCCATGATCTCTAGGTCACGGAGCGGCTTGACGTAGTAAACATCCTCCGCCGCAGCAGGTCGTCCATTTCCTGCAAACGCGATTAGCGCCGCGAGCAAGGTGATACAAGTTAGCCGCGTCATGGTTCGGTTCCTTTCCAAGGCGAACAAGGCATCAAGCGAGCGATCGTCAGCCGCCGCCGCTCATGCGAACACGGGGGCCAGCACCGGAGGCTGGTGATCGCCGCGGAGGATCTCCCCGCCGAGCCGCTCCAGCTCGAACGATCGCTTCCAGCCATCATCCTCCCGGAGCCGTCGGGCCACGCTCGTGACGGCGTTGATCAAGCCGTACAGCGTCCAGTCGCCGGCCCGGTCAAACTCACACTGAATATCGCACTGCTCGTCCTCGGAGATGATCCCCTGGGCCACGAGGTTGCAGAGCAGCTCGTAGGGCGTGGTAAGCATCTGGCGGACGGTCGCCCGGAAGCGGGCAGGGTCCTCGTCCAGACCAGCCGTAGAGAAGCTCCGGCTCACCACGGTCGCGATCTTCTCGCGCCACTGCGAGTCCTCTGCGGAGACCACGGTACCCTGTCCCTTCTCGCATTCGATGAGGTAGCCGTTTTCGCAGGCGACCCGATAAACCCGCTCGCAGGCGAGCACTTCCGGCGGCCCGGCGTCGCTGTGAGTCAGGTAGAAGCCGGCGTTCAAGCGGTCGCCCTTCTCGACGTCGCCGCCGAGGTCCACAGCGGTCACGGCGAGGCGAAGCTCCCCGTCATCCTCGCAGCAGTGGTCCACCCGGATGTCCTGGGGGAGATCGCGCAGAAGCTCCACGACATGGTCCAGGAGCTCAATACGTCGGGAATCGGAACGCCGCTGGCGTAGCATCTCGCGGATGTCCGCGCCGCCAGCATTGCGAATGGATCGGAACGGGAAGAGGGCGTACTGCATGGGGACCTCGCATTGTAAGCGGGAGTATCCGAATCCTGCGATCGATTCCCTCTGAACCGCACCCCCGATTATAACGACTTATCGGAGCGTCACCGCAATCAACCTGCTATGGCATCTGCCTGACAACCATGAGTTAGTCGAGAGGCTGCGGCAGGCCGAACTCGACCGCCTGTGCGGTCTGCTCACCACCGAGGAGTCGGGGCGGGAGCGCGGAGCATCGATCTGCACGAATACCCGTCGCAACGCAACTCCCGCCGATTTGCGCCGAAAACTAGCCGGACCGCTTGCAGCCGAAAGAACACGTGCGCCCGCGCCGATATAATCGCGAGCAACTGCGACTGATGCAGCCGCTCGTTTCGCTCCCTCGCCGAAGGCCGATCCGATCCAATGAGCACCAAGCGGAAGAAAACAGCCGGAACGGCCTCTGAAGGATTCCACTACGTCGGGGGCGTGGTGGCAAGCGGAAACTGCATTTTCCAGAAGATCGACGCAGAAAACGATCAGGGCCACGATGCCTTCATCGAATTCGTCTCCAACGAGGAGGCAACCAGTCTCTTCTGCTGGGTGCAGATCAAATCTGGCTCCTCGTATCGTCGAAGCGGCGAGTATGTTATTCCCGCGGACGAGGACCATTTTAGGTACTGGGGAAGTTCACCGGCCCCTGTGGTCGGTATCGTCTATGATCCGGAGATCCAGGCGGGAGTGTGGATCAACATCTCCGAATTCCTCCGCGACAATCCTCACGTCGCCGAAAACGGTCCCTACCGCATAACGATCCCGGCCGTCAACGAGTTCAGCGCTCGCACTTTTAGCACGTTCAAGGAGCACGTACTGTCGTCCAACTATTCGTCGGACGGGCGTTTTGGCCAATCGCTTGAATTCTTCTCCGACGTTGCGAACCAGCAACGGTGCGTGATTGGCATGAGTTCGCTGTTCGCGTACCACAGAAACCGCCGGGCGACGTGGTTCTATTTGATCCACGGGTTTCCGAGTGTCGAAGGGCCCGCCCTGCTTCGCCTCTCCCATCTGCTGAGCCATCTGCCGGGGCATCCTTACATCTTCTGGCACGACGGGAACATCATAAACAGCGAAGTCGAGAAGTACGGGAAGGAGCTGCTGGCCCGACGTTTTGGCCGGGACGAAGTGCTACGGCTGATCGGCTTGGTGGACGAGAATGGATACGCCGCCGGATCGATCGGCTACACCATATCGACGCTCGTCTTCCTGGTTCGCGACGCGAGGGACATTCTGGAGGGGATCGCGTTCGACAGCAGCGTCTCCGAGGACCATAGAGGGCAGGCCATGTTTCTGCTGGTGCACTACGCTCAGTTTCGTTCGGTCGAGTTTTGCATCTCAGCGCTGACGCGATTCCTTGCCGAGTACCCCGAGTCGGATGACAGTGAATTGTTCGGATCGATGAGGGAAACCTTAAGAAAGGAGGGCTTCCTCGGCTATCTCGGAACGTAGGTTTTGTGTTGCCGCGCCAGCTCGCCGGCTCAGAGCGAACCCATGATGGTCACCGCAACGGCCTTGCCGTCACTCCCAGCGCGCGCTTGGTCACCGCGACCGCTCGACGCGGGCAATCAACTCCGACGCCCGGATACCCATCGCGTCACACAGCCGGAACAGCACGTCCAGCGTCGGCGACTTCTTGTTGTTCTCCAGCTCGCTAATGTAAGTGCGGTCCACCTCGGCCTCAAACGAGAGCTGCTCTTGCGACAACTTGGCGTCCCGACGGGCTTTGCGCAGCTCTTCTCCCAGCATGCTGCGAAACTAGCCGCCGCTCGTTGCAATGTCTGTCGGCAATAGCCTACAATCGGCGGGTTGCGTTCCGGGCTAGGAAGGGAGGCCAGTTTCACGGCCCAGTTTCATGGCGGTACAAGACGGAGCTTTGCTTTTGTCGCGTTGGCTCGATTCGCATGTCCCTTTCCGTGGAATCGAATTCAGGATTCGGCGAGGCTGTGACGGTCGTGGACGAGGCCGTCACCGATTCCTTCGGCCGCGTATTTGATGCGCTGGACGCCCGGCTGGATCCGGAACGCCCGATTCGCCGGCGAATTCGCGTCCTGGAGTTCGAGGACATGGGGGCGGCCTGGAAGCCGCTATGGAAGGAGCGGGCGTACAATCTGGGCCAACAGCACTGGCCGTACCTCAGCACGCTGCGCGATTGGGGTGAAACGCGGGAGGGGAAGATCTTTTACCTCACCGACGCGATCGGCCGAAGGCTCTCCGCGGTCCTGTCCGGCAACAAGGGCATCGGCGCACAGGCGGCCCAAGCTGCTCTTGAGCATCTTCTCATTTCGCTGGAGAGCCTGCATAAGCGCGGTCTGGCCCACGGCGATGTCCGGCCCGAGCGGGTGCTGCTGGTCGGCGAAGGTGAACGCAGCGAGGCGCTGTTGTCCGACGCCGAGATCGGGCCGCTTACTTGGTGGTCTGGCGGACTTGTACGGGACGACGGCGCGGTTGGTTATTACCCGCCGGAGTGGAAGGGAAAGGCGGCAGAGCCGAACCCGCAAGCAGACCTTTACGCCCTAGGACTAACGGCGTGCGAAACGGTGCTCGGCCGTGACGCAGTCACTGCCGTGCGCAGAGGCACGAACGGGCGACAGCGCATCATCGGAGCGCTCAAGCGGGCGAGGGTTTCTGCCCCGTGTCGAAAAACCATCGGACTGTTATTGGCGGAATCACTCACGCGCCGACCAGCGCATGCGGGGGCGGCGCTTCGCGAGTGGCATCGATGTCAGGAGAACGCCCGCTGGCGCCCGCTCGCGGCTTTGTGCGTCGCTCTGGCGTTGTTGATCGGTTTCTTGCTGATCAGCGGCGCGTCGAGCCGCGGCGACTTGGCGTCGCGACTGGCGCACGCGGAGGGGCGGGTGAACGAACTTCAAGGCGCGCTGGATGCCGAGCGGACGAGAGCGGCGCCCGAACTTGAGCGACTGAGCGACAGCCTCGATTCACTCCATGCGAAGGTGGACGCGCTCCAGCCCGCGCATCCCGACCTACAAGCGATGCCGAAACCCACAGCGAAGGAGCTGGCGAAAATCGAATGGATGAAGGCGAGCGAGCGGTCCGA
>JAHWKS010000214.1 GCA_019347795.1 Planctomycetota bacterium
CGGCTGCCTGGGCCATCCTCCATTCGCCGGCGACGTGCCGCGGGACGACGTCTTCCAGGCCGCGGGCGCCTCTCTGGATGCGCTGCGCGAGAAGAACGATCGGGGCGAGGCGGTCTCGGCGGCCGCCCGCGGCGCGGCCAAGATCGTGAGCGACGCCTGGGAGGCCGGCAAGCTGCAAGGCGTCTTGGGCTTGGGCGGCTCGGCGGGGACCACCATCGGCGCCGCGGCGATGCGGTCGCTCCCGCTCGGCGTACCGAAGATTCTCGTCAGCACGCTCGCCTCGGGGCAGGTCCGGCAGTACGTCGGGAGCAAGGACATCCTGATGCTCAACTCGGTGGTCGATATCGCCGGGGTGAACCGCATCAGCCGGCTGGTGCTTTCGGGCGCCGCCGCCGCGATGGCGGGCATGGTCCAGCACGCCGCCGAGCCGTCGCCCGAGGACAAGCCGCTGGTGGCGGCCTCGATGTTCGGCGTCACCACCCCCTGCGTGCAGCGGGCTCGCGAAGTGCTGGAGGAGGCCGGCTACGAGGTGCTGGTGTTTCACGCCACCGGCAGCGGCGGACAAGCGATGGAGTCGCTCATCGCCGACGGCCTGATCGCGGGCGTGCTCGACATCACCACCACCGAGCTGGCGGACGAGCTGGTCGGCGGCGTCCTCTCGGCCGGCCCCGAGCGCCTGACCGCCGCCGGCCGCCGCGGCGTCCCGCAGGTAATCTCCGTCGGCGCGGTGGACATGGTCAACTTCGGCCCGCCGGAAACCGTGCCCGACAAGTTCGCCGACCGTAAGTTCTACCAGCACAACCCGACCGTGACGCTGATGCGAACCACGGTCGAGGAGAACTCGCAACTCGGCGCCGAGATTGCCAGAAAGGCCGCGGCCGCGGCGGGACCGACGGCCATCCTGCTGCCGCTCTGCGGGGTCTCGGCAATTGACATCGACGGAAAACCGTTCGACGACCCGCAGGCCCGCAGTGCACTGTTTACGGCCATACGCGAGCGTGGGGCGAGCGTTGAGCGGCTGGAGTTGAATCACCATATCAATGATCCGCAGTTCGCCGAAGCCGCAGCCCGCAAACTGCTCGATCTGATGGTCCCTAGAAAAGAGGAACGCTAATCGTCACTAATCATCACTGATCTGGATGAGGACTCAGTGATGATTAGCGATGATTAGCGTTCTTCTCTTCACTTTTCCAGCCGCCTCACCGTCGGGGAACGTGGCTTGGCCGATCGACAACTGCGAGCCTGGCGCCAGACCTCAACGAAGATTTGGAGGCGCTCCGTCTCGGAGGCCTAGACAAGAGGTGGGCAGCACCATCGCGGCGACAGCCACTTCACGCGAACGATTCCAAGTGCGCTGCCGCATCGCCGAGTTCAGTTCGATAATCCGCCGGCTCGATTCGCTTCACGTACGCCGCCTTACGTCAGGCTGTTGAGCGGCCGCGGCGGCGCACGCGCCACGCTCGGACCGCGATGGAATGCCGCCGCGGTCCGCTCCAGCGGCGGGTTCAACGGAGGATTTGAGGTTCGGCTTCGCGAACTCAAATCCTTAAGAAGTTATGCCCCGATCGGCACGGGTCGGACTGAAACGATCTCGAACCGGATGGTCTCGCTGGCGCGGACGCACGCGATGACGACATCCCGGAACTCGTCGAGCAGCGCTTCGCCGTCCTCGTCGTAATCATTGTGTGCCTCCAGCCAAAGGAGGCGCCCATCCCACCTGCAACGGACGTTCTGATGCCAGGGACGTTGGCGAAACTCTTCCTCGATGTCGGCCGGCGCGTCTGCGGCTTCCGCATCCGTCAGGCCGGCACAGGTAAGAGTCGTGTGGTAGAGGGGCATAACGACCAAGCTAACCCGCCGGGAAGAGGCCAGTGCGAACGACGTTGATTTTCAGGACACGCTCAACTCGCCAGCCTATTCCCGGTCGGGTTGAGCGACTGGTTCGCCAGTTTACCAGTCACGTGTGGCGACCAATTCCTCGAGGTCCGCGTCGGGAAAGCCATAGACACTCGCGATGTACCCAAAGGATACGGCAATGTCATCCCTAGCGGCCGTCTCGATTTCGCTGTCGTTGTCTTCGAACTCTTCTTGGAGATCGTTGATTCGCTCGGTTGCGCGGCAAGTGATCTCGTAAAGCTGTTTATGATTCGCTGGATTCTGCGACTCGATCTCTCGACAAGCGTCCTCGAGCACACCGCGCACTTTATCGACAAGAAAGTTGGGGAAGTAGCCGTCCGAGTACATCCCTTGGAGAAGCTTCGAGGCGTCAATCTTGAGCTCTTCGCTGCTCATCCCTTTTCCTTTCGGCGACTATGTTTATACGGTCCTGTCTAAACCGGCTCCCGGTCGGTCTAACGTCGGCTGGGCGGAGAACAGGTTTGGCCGTAACCTTCGATCATGACGGGATTATCGCCTTTTCGCTCAACTGAGGCAAATGTATTAGGCGGACCGACGGGTCGGCCTAACGCGCCGCACACGCTCGCCGCGGGCCTCCATTTTGCGCCCCGCGTTTACGGGCTTGGTGGCGAGACGGTAGGATGATGGCTCGGATAACGGAGTTGGCAAGTTCGACCCGCCGCCGCGGCGGGGGCATTCTTTCTTCAGGCGCCGATGTCCCGGAATCATCTCGCTTCCCAGTTGCTGTTTGACCTCTCGCGTCCCGGTCGGCGCGGCGTCCACTTTCCCGCGGCCGACACGCCCGAGACGCCGCTGGAGAATCTCCTGCCCCGGAGCGCGTTGGCCGAGAGTCCGCCGCCGCTGCCGGAGCTGGCCGAGCCGGATGTGGTGCGGCATTTCACGAATCTTTCGACCTTGAACATGTCGGTCGATACGCACTTTTATCCGCTCGGGTCGTGCACGATGAAGTACAACCCCAAGCGGAATGAGCGGCTGGCGTCGCTGCCGGGGATGCTGCACGTCCACCCCTATCAGCCGGACGACACGATCCAGGGACTGCTGCGTTTGCTTTACGACCTGCAGGCGATGCTGGCCGAGATTTCCGGCCTTCCCGGCGTTTCGCTCCAACCGGCGGCCGGGGCCCACGGCGAATTGACGGCGCTGATGGTGGCGGCCGCGTATTTCCGCGATCGCGGCGATAAGCGGACGGTGGTGCTTACCCCCGACAGCGCTCACGGCACCAACCCCGCCAGCGCGGCGATGGCGGGCTTCGACGCGGTGACCGTCAAGAGCAACGGCCAGGGGCTGGTGGACATGACCGACCTGGAGGCGAAGCTCAACGAGCGCGTGGCCGTGTTCATGATCACCAACCCCAACACGCTCGGCCTGTTTGATCCGCAGGTGGGGCAGATCGCCGGGCTGGTGCACGGCGCCGGCGGATTGATTTACCTGGACGGCGCCAACATGAACGCGATCCTCGGAAAAACGCGGCCGGGCGATTTCGGGGCGGACATGATGCACTTCAACCCGCACAAGACCTTCAGCGGTCCGCACGGCGGCGGCGGTCCCGGGGCCGGGCCGATTTGCGTCGGAGAGCGGCTGGCGCCGTTTCTTCCAACCCCCATCGTGGCCAAAGACGGCGAGCGATACCGGCTCGACTTCGACCGGCCCCATTCGATCGGCCGCGTGCGATCGTTCTTCGGCAACGTCGGGGTGCTGGTCCGGGCGTATGCCTACATTCGCACCTTCGGTCCCGGCGGGCTTCGCGAGGTCGCCGAGAACGCGGTGCTCAACGCCAACTACCTGCGGAGCAAGGTGCGGCACTTCCTTGCCGTCCCGCACGGCGCCCGCTGCATGCACGAGTTCGTCGCCTCCGCCGGCAAGCTCAAAAAGGAAACCGGCGTGGCGGCGATGGATCTGGCGAAGCGGCTGCTCGACTTCGGCTTTCACGCCCCCACGGTCTATTTTCCCCTGACCGTGCCCGAGGCGATGATGATCGAGCCGACGGAAACCGAAAGCAAGGAAACGCTCGACGTCTTCGCCGAGACGCTGTTCCGCATCACCGGCGAATCGCCCGAGTTGCTGCATGAGGCGCCGCATAGCACGCCCATCAGCCGGCCGAACGAAGTGCAGGCGGCCAAGCAGCCGCGGATGAAGTGGACCGCCTCATGACCGCGAACGTGCGGCTCATCATCGACCCGCCGGGCGAGGGCGCCTGGAACATGGCCGTGGACGAGGCGCTCCTGGAATCGACGGCTGCGGGAGGCGGAGCGGCATTGCGGCTTTATCAATGGCGCCCGGCGACGCTCTCGCTCGGCTACTTTCAGTGTTACGCAGAGCGAGAGTCCCATCCGCCGAGTCTCGCGCGCCCGATCGTGCGGCGGCCGTCGGGGGGCGGGGCGATCCTTCATCACCACGAGTTGACGTACAGCTTCACCGCGCTCGTTGAGGATCGCGTTTCCGCCCGCGTGCAGGCCTTGTACCGTAGCTTTCACGGCGCCCTCGTCAAAACCTTGACGCGGTTCGGAGCGAAGGCGGAGCTCTGGTCGGCCTGCCGCTCCCCGCCGCCATCGCAGCCGTTTCTTTGCTTTCAGCGGCGGGGAGAAGGGGACGTCATTCTCGGCGGCCACAAAGTCTGCGGCAGTGCGCAACGCCGCCGCCGGCAGGCGGTGCTGCAACACGGAAGCATTTTGTTGCGGCGGTCCGAGTTCGCGCCGGAGCTTCCGGGGATCGCGGAGATCATCCAGCGCGACGTCGCAACGGAGGAGTTCGCCTCGTGCTGGCGAACGGAATTGCAGGAAATGCTCGAGGCGCGGTTCGTCGAGGGCGAACTTACCGACGCCGAACGCGGTCAGGCGTCCGACGTCCTCATGCGGCGTCACGCGACGCGCCGCTGGCTACGAAAGTGCTAGCACCGCAATCCCCCCGAACGGGTTATTTAACATTGGTTCATTTCCTGCTATTTTGTGCTTGCTTAGGATAAGTGCGCGGCCGTAATCGCTCCTTTTCGTGAATGTGGCCGCGTGCGACGTGGGAACTGATCGACGGCTCCGTCGCTCTCCCGTCCGTTAAACTGCAACGTGATCGCACGTTTTGCTCATTTTCCCGCGTGCGGCAGACGTTGTTTGATGGTGGGGAAGTGGGCCTGCGTCCGGTCCCGTCGCAAAACGTACGAATGGTGGCCACTACCCCGAGGTTTAAGAAAAGGCGCTTCATGAAAGTCAAGCTTCGCGTACGGCATGGCTCAAATGCGGGCCGGGAACTACCGATCCAAGGCCCCCACTTCATCATCGGCCGGGGCGACGGCTGCCACCTCAAGGCGAAGAGCGATATGATCAGCCGCCGCCACTGCGCCGTTATTGTCGGCGAGTCGCAGGTGGCGGTGCGAGACCTCAAAAGCAAGAACGGCACGCTCGTGAACGGCGAGCCGATTCAGGGACAGCACATCCTTCAGAGCGAGGACGTGCTTCAGGTCGGCCCGCTGGAGTTTGACGTGCTGATCGACCACGCTCTCGGCGCCGCCGCCAAACGGCCCAAGGTGGAGACGGTGAAGGAAGCCGCCGCTCGCACCGCCGGGGAGCCGCAGCCGGATGATATCGAGTCCGACATCACCTCCTGGCTCGAGGAGGCCGACGAGTTGGACCGGCTTCGCCGCACCGCGCTGCCGGAGACGCGGCAGTTCAAACTGGACGATACCCAGCGGTTCTCTGTCGCCGATCCCAATACGGGCAACACGGTCGTCGATGAGGCGGCGCTGAAGGATACGATGGCCGAGAAGTCCAAGCGGCCGCTGCCGGACATGAAGAAGCCCGGCAAGTTGCCGAAGTCGGAAGGCCCGCAGAGCGCCGACACTCGCGAGGCGGCGTCGGAGACGCTCAAGAAGCTGTTCAAGCGGCGTTAAACCTACGGCGAACGCGGCGTGTCTCCCCGCCCGCCACAACTCGCGTGGCGGAATACCTTTCGCGTTACGACATCGCGTAGCGGAACACCGCCGCCGCTTGCTGCGCGTTTTGCGGCATCTTCTCCGGCGGCAGGGCGAAGACGTCTCCTCCCGTGCGGAGGACGGCCGCCGCGGTAAAGTCGAGCATCTCGTCGGTCGGCGAGGCTTCAGGCTTTCCACCGTTCCCGTTGTTCCCCCGCGCCAGGAACAAGGCCTCGACGCGGCCCACTTCTGCGGCGTCCGCGATACTCTTGAGATCGGTCGAGATGCGATCGGCGGGCAGCGTGTTGAACTTGCTCAGTTCCTCCTGCTGCCGGGCCTCGAAGTGCGGCTGCACCGCTTCCCACGCGCGGCGGTGCAACTCCGTCGTGTTCCACTTCTCCGAGCTGCCGAGGACGGTCGCGTCCAGCAGGCCTTTGTAGTGGTTGTGCTCGCGGTAGAGAGCCGCCTCGTACTCCACGCAGGCCAAGAGCAGCGGCGCCTGCTCCGCCGCCAGCTTCTGCGCGACCGCATTGTCGATCATCTTGAAGAACTCGGCGACTTCGTCCTTGTGCTGGTCCTCGTCGGATCCCTGGCCGTGAAAGACCGCGCTCCCGGCCGGCTCGGCGCCCAGGCTCCGGTTCGGCCGGCGTTTGCCGCTGTCGCGGGGGCCCCACGAGCGATGCTGGAGGTGGCTTTGCAGATCCTCGCGCTGCAGCGCCTCGTCCATGTTATCGGCGACGCCCTTGAGTTCGATCTCATCCATCCCCTTGCGCGTCGCCCGGTAGAGCCGGACTTTCTTTTGACTAAGCGCGAGGACATAGAAGGCGCCGTCGGTGTGCAAGAGCGGCAAGAGCGGCTTGACGAAGAACCGCCGGCCCAAATGCACGGTTTCATCGAACGACGCCGGAACTCGATAGTGGCGATAAAACTCCGGCGAGGCGAAAATCGCCATGCCGTCGCTTCGCTGCTTCCAGAACTGCATGTCGCCGGCCAGGTCGGTCGGCCGTTTCAGCATCTCGCGGGCGTCGGGACTGCGCATGCCCCACTCGGTGAGCTTCCCCTCCGCCTCGCGCAGCAGGTTCCGCAGGCGGATCGGGTTCTGCTCAAAATCCCGGCCCGTCCGCTCGGTGGGAAAGTAGATCGACAGACATGGCTCCTTCTCGTGCTCCAGCAACTCATTCAATTCGGTTCGGCCGAAGATGTCCATGTTCGTTACTCCTTAAAGCGCCAAGGTTTCCGCGATTACCTGCTCCCGATGGTCAGACGTTTTCGGGAACCGGAAGGTTGTGCTCCTCGTACCACTTCTTCGGTTCGCTTTGCAGGCCGGCGACGATCTTAGGCAGCGTCCCTCGCAGCGTGTGCTTGGGGCGCCAGCCGAGACGATCCTTGGCTCGCGAGACGCTGATCGGGTAGTTCTGATCCGCCAGGTCGATCATCCACGGCTTGATGAATGGTTTGCCCTCGTCGTCCTGGGCCATTTTGTCCTTCGCCCAGGCGCCGACCTTGGCCGCCGCCTTGGGAATGCGAATGGTGGGCCACTCCTCGCCGTGAATCAGCTCGCCGATGGAGTCCTGCAGCTCCTCGTAGCTCATGACATCCTCTTCCCCGATCAGGAACCTCTCGCGACGGCCCAGTTCGCCGCGCTTTTCGATGGTTTGCACGAGGCAGGAGACCAAATCGTCCAGGTGGATGAACGACTGGCCGGAGTCCTTGTCGCCGGGAAAGAAGTAACTTTCCATCTGCTTCTCGTAGATGCGGGCGATCTGCTGGCCGATGGGGATGGAATGGCCGAAGTCGTCGTAAACCCCGGCGATCCGCAAGATGACGACGGGCACGTCCCCGGCGTATTGATCGATCGTCTGCTCCGCCTCGAGTTTCGACTCGGGATAGTCCCACTCGGCCTGCGTCGGCGACTGCTCGGTGAGCGGCTCGTCATCCTCGGCCGGCTTCATCACCAGCAGGCTGCTGGAGAAGATGAACTGCTCCACCTCCGCCGGCGTGTCCCGAAGCTGCTCCAAGAGCCGCTGCGAGCCTTTGACCGTCAGCTCCTCGTACAGGGGACTGGGCTCGCCGGA
>JAHWKS010000215.1 GCA_019347795.1 Planctomycetota bacterium
AAGTTGAGGGGCAAGCATTCCAGATGCACGGGTCGCGCCGGCGTGGTTCGGCAAGGGACCGGGGCGCCACAAGAGGCGTCGGGAACGAGAACCGCCCCAGGGGACCGGCGCTGCCACGGCGCGCATCGCCAAGCGGGACCGACAGAGGCGAGGCGATGCAAGGCGTGCAACTTGTGGGCTCCTCGGTCATGACGTGTTCCAGGGCCAGTGGAATGCCCAAAGCATCTCGCGTGAAGGACGAGGACGAGATTCCAGGCTGCGCAATCGACCGCCGCAGCACCGGCAGCGCAGCTCCGACTTGGGGCTTGGTTCTGCGTGGACGCCGCGACATGTTCCTTAACCGCCAGATGCGTCAGGAAGCGGGTGACGTCGCCTTCGGCGCCCGTGAAACTCGATGTACCGCCGAATCCCAGTTAATGTAGGCCTCCCGCGTGCTGCCCGTGATGCGCCACGGGGAGCTTTGGTCTATGATGTTGCGCGGTCGGGCATTGCTCTATCGGGTCGCGGTCGCGGCTCACGCAGTTTAAAGAAGGATGCCGAAGAAGAATGACTGAGTCGCCTGCATTTCCACCGTGCCCGCGCGATGTCGATGAACTGGAGGATCAACTCAGCACGCCGACCGAGCGAGTCGTCGCCGCGCTCCGCGATCTGCCCGGCGACATTCTCATTCTCGGCGTGGGCGGAAAGATGGGGCCGACGCTGGCGCGGATGGCGCGGCGGGCCGGCGACGCGGCGGGAATCCGCCGCCGCGTGATCGGCGTCTCGCGGTTCTCCTCCGCCGACGCGCGGGACCGGTTGGAGTCGTGGGGAGTTGAAACGATCGCGGCCGACCTGCTCGATGAAAAGGCGCTGGCGAGTCTGCCGGATGCGGAGAACGTCGTCTTCATGGCGGGATACAAGTTCGGCGCCGCGGGGAATCCTTCGCTCACCTGGGCGATGAACTGCCACCTGCCGGCGCTCGTGGCCCAGCGATTCCGGCACAGCCGGATTGCGGCGTTCTCCTCCGGCAACGTCTACGGCGTCACGCCCGTCGACCGCGGCGGCTCGCGCGAGAGCGACATTCCGGCGCCCGT
This sequence comes from Planctomycetota bacterium, assembly GCA_019347795.1. Lineage (GTDB taxonomy): Bacteria > Planctomycetota > Planctomycetia > Pirellulales > Pirellulaceae > JAHWKS01. The sequence goes on from JAHWKS010000215.1 coordinate 1,074, forward strand.
GGGGGAATACGCGATGTCGGTCCTCGGCCGCGAGCGAATCCTGGAGCACTTCAGCCGGACGCTCGGCACGCCCATGACCATCCTGCGGCTCAACTACGCGGTAGAGTTGCGATACGGGGTGCTGGTCGATCTGGCGAAGAAGATCCATGACGGAGAATCGGTAGACGTGACGATGGGCGCGGTCAACGTCATCTGGCAAGCCGAGGCGAACGCGATGGCGCTGGCGTCGCTGGCGCACGCCGCCTCGCCGCCGTGGACCGTCAACCTCGCCGGCCCGGAGGTTCTTCAAGTGCGGGATATCTGTCATCGGCTGGGCGAACTGCTGAATCGCCCTGCGATGATCGATGGCGCCGAGGCGCCGGACGCCCTCTTGAGCGACGGCCGAGCCGCCTACCCAATCCTCGGCCGGCCGGAGATGCCGATCGAGCAGATGCTCCGCTGGACGGCCGAGTGGGTGCAGCGAGGGGGCGAAACGCTGCAAAAACCAACACACTTCGAGGTCCGCGACGGCAAGTTTTAAGCACCCGTGCAGGTATATGTCGCCGCGGGTTGATTGAACAGGAGTCAACAGAGACAACGGAGGAGAATTCTCTGTGGTCTCTGTTGGCAAAGGGATGCCTGTTTGTGGAAGTCACGGCGGTCGAAAAGGTTCATCCAATCATCCAGCCAACAAGGCGCAACTGCTCAGCTACATGAAATGTCTTGATATCCGGCTGGGATTGACTATCAACTTCCATGTTCTCAAACTGACCGACGGAGTGTCGAGGCTGATTCTTCCTGGAGCCAACGTGGAATGAGTCAACGGAGAAGGCAGAGGAAACAGAGACGCTCCTTCTCCGTTTCCTCTGTTGCCTCCTGTTCAAAGCTACCCGCCATCGCAAGGAATGGCTTCATGTCGTCAATCGGTAACAATATACGTTCCGATGTGCTTAGGGCGCGGCGACGAAACAGAAGCGGGCGGCTCACGGTATGATGTGAGGGCGCCCACGCTCCGGATATCGGAACACGGCAGAGGTTTAATGGCGGATCCGCCGACAATTCACGTCGAATCGCTCGAGAAGACCTATCGCGACGGCTGGTTTCGCCGCCGCGGAGTGCAGGCGCTCACCGGGGTTTCCTTCCACGTCGAGCCGGGCGAAATCTTCGGGCTGCTGGGTCCCAACGGGGCGGGCAAGACCACGTTCATCAAAATTCTGCTGGGGATCGCGCGGAAAAGCGGCGGTTCGGCCCAGCTTCTCGGCTGGCCCGCCGGGGATCGCCGCGGCCGCCGGCGGGTCGGGTATCTGCCCGAGCATCTCCGCATCCCGGGCCATCAGAACGCCCGCACCGCCTTGGAGTATTACGGCAAATTGAGCGGGATGTCCGGCGCCGAAGTCCGCGCCCGCCGCGACGTGCTCCTGGAAACCGTGGGGCTGGCGGGGAGAGAGAAAGACAGCACGCGGAAGTACTCCAAGGGAATGTTGCAGCGATTGGGGCTGGCCCAGGCGTTGCTCCATGACCCGCAGCTTTTGATGCTCGACGAGCCGACGGACGGCTTGGACCCGGTCGGCCGATCGCACGTGCGGGCGATCCTCAAGCGGCTCAAGGGGGAAGGGAAGACGATCTTCCTCAACAGCCACCTGCTCTCGGAAGTGGAGATGATCTGCGACCGCGTGGCGATCCTCGACCGCGGCCGGCTCAAGTACGTTGGCCCGGTGAGCGACGTTGCCGGCCGGGCGTCGGAAGCGGCGGAACTGGAGGTGCATCTCGAGGTGGCGGGGGACGAATCGCAAGTGCGGGCGGCGCTGAACGGAGAGCCGCTCGACGCCTGGGAGCAGATTTCGTCCTCGTCGTTCCGCGCCGCATTGCGGCTCCCAAACCAGGAAGCCGTAGACGCCTGCATCGACCGGCTGCGGGCCGGCGGCGTGAGCATCATCTCCCTTTCCCGCTCCCGCGTCTCCCTGGAAGACGCCTTCCTCAAAATGCTGGAACGGAAGTGATGCTCTGATCGGATGACCGATCGCGAAACCGCAAGCGGCATCGCTTGCGGCCAGCGCGATGCAATCGCCCAAGAGCCGACGCCGCACGATCCATACACTGCTCATGCGACCCTACTTTGCCATCATCAAAGACTCCTTCCGCGAAGCGCTCGCCTCGCGGACGCTGTGGATTTTGCTGGTGCTGATTGCGGTGACGCTGACGGCATTGGCGCCGTTCTCGTATCGTCCGGTGCTCACAGCGGGGCTGCGGCATCGGGATATATTGGATTGGTCGGACTTCATCGCGGAGCTGCGCAAGGCGGCGGGACAAGACGAGCCATCACCCGCCGCGCACATTTGGCGCCTACTGGACGAGCCGACGAGAGAGCGGCTGCGAGATTTCCAGGAGCCGCCCCGCGACGCGGCGGCGCCCGATCGGCTGGCCTGGGAGCAAATCGTCGGCGGGCTGCGCGATGAATTGAATCAGTTCATGAAGCAAGCCGCGTTCTACAACGCCGACGCCTGGCGCCGCGTGAACTTCCAAGCCGAGGGGCGGCGGCTGGCGCTCGCCGATCCCGCGGAACTGAGCCAGGAGGAGATCGGCCGCCGCAATCGATTGGCGCTGGAGGCCGCCTTTCCCGACCTGGTCCGCATCAGCCCGCCGAACTCGACGCAGTTCACGTATCTGGGAATGGAGGTGTTCTGGCCCGTCCCCTTCGAGCCGGAGGACGTGCAAGAGCCATTGACGCCGGGCATCGCCTTCGTCCTAGACTGGGTGGTGGGGCCGGTGGGCATCTTCGTCGCGGTGCTGGTCACCGCTTCGATCATCCCGCAGATGTTCGACGCCGGCGCGCTCAACTTGCTGTTGAGCAAGCCCATCTCGCGGTCGTTGCTGTTTCTGTTCAAGGTGCTGGGGGGCTGCGCCTTCGTGCTGATCGCGGCCGCGATTTTGTTCGTGGGATTGTGGCTGATCCTCGGCGTTCGCCTGGGGATCTGGAGCCATGAGCTGTTGCTGTACATCCCGATCTACATGTTCCTGTTCATCATCTATTACGTCGTCTCCGCATTCTCGGGGCTGGTGTGGCGAAGCACGATCGTGGCGATCGCCGTGAGCGTCGCATTTTGGGCCGCCTGCTATGGAGTCGGCTCAGCCGAGTGGGCGCTGCGGTCGTTCCTCCTGGAGCCGCAGCAGATCACGCACATCGTGCCGGCGGGGAAAATGATTCTGACCCTCAACGAGTTTCGCGTGCCGAATGTCTGGGATGAGAAGTCGCAGGAATGGCAGGAGGTGTTTCTCACGGCGCAACAACAGCAAATTCGCAATCGCTTCCCACTTCGGCTGCCGGAGATCGACGCGCTGGCGTACGTTCCCCAGAAAGAGCGGCTGCTTGTGATTCAGCGAGAGTTCACCGGCGGCCGCGCGCTGTGGGCCGGTAGCGGCGAAAGCGGCTGGCGGCGAAGGGGCGGCGGCGATGTTCCCTCCGACGTGATCGGGCTGTTCGTCGAGCCGGACGGGGAAGTCGTCGCGGTCGCCCGGTCCGGCGTGCATCGCCTCACGGGCGATCCCACGGCGGCGCCGCGGAGCGACGCCCTCTTCGGACTGGGCAATCTCCTGCCGAAGGCGCCGCTGTTCGCCGAGGTCTCCCGCAGTCTTCCGCCGTTCCCCGAGCCGCATGCCGCCGCCATGGCCGGGGAGTCGGGCAGGATCGCCGTCTATACCCGCGGGCGCCTTTACCTTCTTGCGGCCGATGAGGAGGGACGCTACCGCGTGGAGCACGAGGAGCGGCTGGCGATCGATGAGGAAGAGCCGGCCGTGCTCGCATTCGGCCGGGACACGATCCTGATTGCAACGAAGGAAGGCGAAGTGCTGGAAGTGGAAGCCGACTCGCTCCAGACGCGGCGAACGCTTAAGCCCGAGGCGGCCTCGCCGCCGCGGTTTGCATACGCATCGCCGCAAGGGAGATACCTGGCGATCGTCTTCCACAACGGAAAGCTCTGGTTGTACGACAATCAAACGCAGACGCTCGAGCGGCCGTCCTTCGCGGGACAGGGTGAAATCTCGGCCGCGGCTTTTCCCTCCGAGGAGGAGATTCTCGTGGCGGATCGGGCGGTTCGCGTCAGCCGGTACTCGCTTGAATCGCAGCAAGTGAAGGAGCGAATCGCCCCGGAGATGGACCTGCTGCACGTCGTTTACCGCTACGCCGTGCTGCCGATCTACACGATCTTCCCCAAGCCGAGCGAGCTCTACAAAACGAGCCAGTACCTGATTACGGGGCAAGAGACGCAGGCGATCGAAGACGGCGGCGACGATCTCTCCGACCCGCAGACGAAGCTTCATCCTTGGCGCCCCGTCTGGAGCAGCCTCGCGTTTGTGGTCGTCATGCTCATCCTGGCGTGCGCCTACTTTGAGCGACAGGAATTTTGAACGATGACGTCGAACGATTCGACTTCGGACGCCTCCGCCACTTTGGGATGGCTTCGCTTCCGCCTCCGCGAACTCTTTCTGATCGTTCTCGCGGCGGCGCTGGCGGTCGGCTGGTACAGCAACTCCCTCCGACGCGGATCGGACGGCGGCACCCCAAAGCCCGTGGCGGCCGGCCACGTCGCCGGGCCGCTCCTGGTGAACTACCGCGTGCAATATGGGAACACGACATTCAGCCACCGCGAGATTCCGGCGGCGTCGCTGGACTTTCACGAGACGTATGTCGTCGTGACTTACGCGAGCGGTCGCGGCCGGATCATTCCCGTTTCTTCGCTCCGCTCATTCGAGTGGAGACCGGCGCCGGCGGAACGTGATTCGTCGCCGTCGAGCAGTTCCCACCGACATTGACACCGACCTCGCGTTAAATCGCCGCGAGGGGCTAATCTTTTCTCCCGGAGGCCGCATCGCGCAACTTCGCGTTGTGCAGTAGCTTATGGCAAATCCATTCAGGGGGGTTGACGTATTCTACTGTACGTATGTATAATATATGTGGCTGCCGGACGTCCCCCGCGGGGCAGCCAATTCCTTTGCTCTGCTGCCCCGCCGCCTTCTCTCGCAATTCAGGATGCGATCATGTCTTCCGCTCCCGCCTCGCAGTCCGAACGCTCCTTGTCCCCAAGCGCGGTTTACCTGCCCCACCCGGCGATCATCGCTCAAGAAACCCGTCGCATCCGCAGCCGTTGGCCGCGGCTCACGGCCTCGCGCCGGCAAGCCCTCGCCCTCCGCCGCCAGCGCAAGCTCGCCGAAAAGCTCGGCCTCACCACGCCCGCAAGTCCCGCAAGGGGTCGGGGAGATTTTTCGGGCGAACCTGTCGCCACATCGCAAGATCCAAGCCCGAAAAATCACCCCGACCCCGCCCCTGCAGCTACGTCACCGGAAACACCTTCACCTGTCACGTTTTCATGGGTTTTTGCGCTATTGTAATGGTTGACTTTGGCGGCGGCCCTTGCCCTTGCCGGGCCGATGCAAGTAAAGTGAGAGCTTCCGCCTCGCTTCGTTGGCGGCGCCATACCCCCGCGGACTGAATGAACACCCAAGCCAGTATCGCCGCGCGCGCGGCCGCTACCGTTGAAAAGCCGCGGCAGCTTCCGTTGCCCAAGCGCGTCAACCGGAAGCGGATTCACTGGGAGTATGCGGCGCCGACCGTTTTGATCCATCTCCTGGCGCTATTGATCTTCGTCCCCTGGCTGTTCAGTTGGGCGGGCGTGGCGGCCCTGTTCATCGGCGTGAGCCTGTTCGGGCAGTTGGGCATTCCCATCGGCTACCATCGGCTGCTCACGCACCGCAGCTTCCGCACGCCGAAGTGGGTCGAGCGAATCCTCGTCTCGATGGCGTTGTGCAGCGCTCAGGAGACGCCGGCCAAGTGGGTCGCGTGGCATCGCATGCACCACAACCACTCCGACGAGCAGGAAGATCCGCACAGTCCGCTCGTGAACTTTCTCTGGGCGCACTTCGGCTGGCTGGTGTACTACAACGCTGAAACCACGAACTTCTCGTTCTACCAGAAATACGCGCGGGACATTCTGGAAGACCCGTTCTACATGTACCTGGAGAAGAACCGCCTGGCGTCGGTGTGGATTTACCTGGGGCACGCGGCGCTGTATTTCCTCGCGGCGCTGGGGCTGGGGTATTGGCTCTATGGGGCTGAGACGGCGGCGCTTCAGCTCGCTCTGAGCCTCTTCGTGTGGGGCGTGATCATGCGGACGGTGTGGGTCTGGCACATCACGTGGGCGGTGAACTCGCTCTCGCACATGTTCGGGTACCGCAATTACGAGACGAGCGACCAGAGCCGCAACAACTGGTTCGTGGCGGCACTCACGGGGGGCGAGGGGTGGCACAACAACCACCACCAGGACCAGGCCAGCGCCAGCGTGCAGCACCGCTGGTGGGAGCTGGATCCGAACTACTACATCATCAAAAGCCTGGAAAAAGTGGGGCTGGCCAGCCACGTCGTCCCGCCCCGCCACATCCGCCAGGCCGGCCGCGATACGGCCGAAGACGCCGCGTAACCCCTGCGATCGCGGGCGTTTGTGCTATCGGCTTCTCGCTGATACATTCGGGGCATGAGAAAAGGAATTGCCGTATCGCCGGGCGTTGCAGTCGGAACGGCGTACTGCATTTACGAGATTTTCGTCAATCCCGACACCAAACGTCTCGAGGATCGCGAAATCACCGCCGAGCTCGCGCAGTACGAGTACGCGCGCGACAAGACTGCCGAGGACCTCCTCGCCCTGCAAAAGAAGGTCGAGGCCCAGGTCGGGCACGAGCAAGCGGCGATTTTTGCGGTCCATGAGACGATCCTTCGCGACGCTCCCTTCACCAAGAAGGTGCGGGA
>JAHWKS010000216.1 GCA_019347795.1 Planctomycetota bacterium
GGCGCGGCGGCGATGACCATCGCGCCGCACAAGTTTCACGGACCGGTGGGAATCGGCGCCTTGATCGTGCAGGCCGGACACGCGCTGCACCCGGCGCTCTTCGGCGGCGCGCAGCAGTTGGGCGCCCGACCCGGAACCGAGTCGGTCGCGCTGGCGGTGGGCATGCTACGATCGCTCGAACTGGCGCGGGACGAACTGGACGCAAGAAGCAAACACCTCCAGCGGTTGCGGGATGTCTTGGAGTCTCGCATCCTCGCGGAGCTGCCCGAGACGATTGTGATCGGCCGCGAGTCGCCGCGGGCGCCGCATACGTCGAACGTCGCGTTCCCCGGCATCGACCGGCAGGCGGCGCTGATGGCGCTCGACATGGCGGGAGTGGCGTGCTCGACCGGCTCCGCATGCGCCAGCGGCTCGAGCGAACCGTCGCCCGTCCTGCGAGCCATGGGCTGCGACGAGGCCATTATCCGCTCCGCCCTCCGCTTCAGCGTCGGGGCCATGAATACACTGGAGGAAATCGAAGAGGCAAGCCGCCGCATCGTGCGGACGATCAAGTCGTTGCGGTAGATCGAACCTTCTGGCGCCTGTCGAAAACCGAGGCCGTTTGCCGCCCGGGCGTCGCTCTCACGAAAGTTTTTCCAAAAAATTCCGCCGGATCGAAATGGCCGCGGATTCCGTGGACGAAAGCGCACTTTCCCGCTGCCGCCCGCCGTCGCAAGTCCTTATGCAACGCGTGAAAACCGACCGGGGGTATTGACGTATTTGCACATCCGTTCAGTACAATGCAGAGGCCGACGGAAGCTACCAAGGCGCGCGGAATTAGCAAGTCTGCGCTGGTTCAGTATAATGCGTCCGAAAGTTGGGAGCGGAAACAGTTTTCGGTTCCCGATACCATTCCTACACTTCGGTTACGCTTTCGCTCTTTCAATTCAGTAGAAGGCGCCGATGGCTGAAACGAATGTGGCCCACGCGGAATTTAAGCGAGAATTCCAGAACTACCTTCGCAGCAAGTCCCCCCGTCCACTGTTTCTGCTGGGGGAGTCGCTTCGCGTCCTTCGAGAATTACCCTCGGAGTCCTTCGACTGCTGCATGACTTCGCCCCCGTATTGCGGCCAACGCCAGTACGCTTCCACCGGGATCGGCCTAGAAGATGACTTTCGGGACTACATCCGCAACTTGACGCGTATCTGTGGCGAAGTGAAGCGGGTATTAAAGCCCACTGGCTCGTTCTGGCTTAACATTGGGGACTGCTACCAGGAAAAACGGCTGATGGGCATCCCCTGGCGTGTTGCTCTCGAATTGGTGGACAACCAGGGTTGGATACTTCGGAACGATGTGGTTTGGAACAAGATGAAGGGCGGCCCTGATAATGCGAAAGACAAGCTGCGGAATGTCCACGAGTACATCTTTCACTTCACGAAAAAGAAGTTGTACTATTATGACGTCGATTCGATCCGATCGAATCCGAGAAAAAGCAAGGTGTTAAACGGTGCTGTTGTATCGGCTACAGGTGTAAGTGGCGTTCGGTATCGTCGTCAGATCGAGCTTTCCACGGCGCTTTCGGACTTAGAGAAGCAGAACGCCTTCGCAGCGCTTGAAGCCGTGCTGCAAGACATTGTGGAGGGCAAGCTGGCTGATTTCCGTATGATAATACGCGGGCAACAACGCGCGACTCATTCGGACTCGGAACGTGTCTCCGGTAGGGCGAGGGAGCTACGAGAAAAGGGGTTCTACTTTCTGAAATACCATCCCAACGGTAGCAAGCCCAGCGACGTTTGGGACATTCTGCCGGAAGATACGCAGAAGCGGGAAACGCACTTCGCTCCCTACCCGGCAGACTTGTGCAAGATGCCGATAGTGGCGACCTGCCCCGAAGATGGAATCGTTCTTGACCCATTTTGCGGGACGGGGACAACAATGTTGGTCGCATTTCAGCTTGGGCGAAAGTCCGTAGGCATAGATCTTGCAAAAGAGTACATCAAGTTGGCTCGGGACCGTTGCAACTTCCTTCTATAAATTAGGGACGTTATTCTGCATGCCGACGACGGACACGAACAAGGTGCTGGAACTTTTCGGGTGTTCAACGCGCAAGGAACACGAATGGGCGAAGATCGTAGGCGGCCAGCATTGTCCCTACGCCAACATGAAGTGTTACAAGGTTCGCAAAAGCGCACCTGACATTTCTATCGGGACGTGTTCTCTCCGCTACGGAAGGAAGAAAGTCAAGGACATCGTCATTTGCCCTAATCGGCTACTGCAACGTCGGCAGGTCTTCATGGATTGCACACACCTTCTAACGCAGCACTATCCCGGCAACGAACTACACGTCATCCCCGAAGTTTCGATTCCGGGCGGCAGCGTGGACTACTTTCTCGTCTCGGTGAAGAAGGGAAAGGTTAAAGACTTCGTGGCCATCGAATTCCAGACGCTCGATACAACTGGGACGGTTTGGTTTGAGCGACTCCACCTCTTGCACGATTTGGGCGTTATCTCGGCTGGAGAGCTCGCCGAAGCGATCAAGGAAGCGGAGGCAGAAGCGACTGGCAAGAAGAAGAAAACTTTTGGAATGAATTGGAAAATGACGGCCGAGACGATCTTGATGCAGATTCACCACAAAGTCGATACGATTGAACACGTCAATAAACGACTCGTCCTCGCAATTCAGGATCATCTGTTGGAGTATCTCCGTGGAGAATTCAATTTTGCGCACATCGAAGGTGTTCGAACCGGCGACACGGCGCATATCCATTCCTACAAACTGGAGGAAGGAGAGCAGGAGTTTAGGATCGAACTTGACGCCCGTGTTAGCACGGACGCGGCGGGTGCCGCCGAATGTCTGAACATCCAGGCGGAAACGAAGGTCGAACTGGAAACCATTATTGCTGAACTGGAAAAGAAGATTTCCGCCCGGACGATACTGACCGTGGACGCTCCAATGCCGCATATCGAAGAAATGCCGACCGAGTAGGACGAGCGGGATCGGAGAGTTATGGAAACGGAGGTGTCGCTACGAGTGAACGAGAACGAAGTCAGCAAGTCGCCGAGCGAATCTGCACGGAACTGCGTTGGGAGGAGCAGTCGTTTCGAGTCGGCCAGGGCGTCGCGCTTTTGGACGGGAAGGTCGTCGCGGTCGCGGATGACGTCAACGGAGTTCTTAAGAAGCTGCGCGCCATCGATGCCGATCCCGCTCGCGGAATGGTTGGTCGGAGTGGGTCCCCCCGACGTCGATGTGATTCGATAGCCGCAAACATGGGGACCGCTCATTTTCCCAGTCTGGCCAGCGGCGAGGTGGTGGTCCGGCTCCGCTGCGGCGCTGGGTGATTTCGATTGCTTTCAGGAGGCCGCGGGCTTTGTTGAGGGTCTCTTGGAATTCGAGCTCGGGGTCGCTGTCGGCGACGATCCCGGCGCCGGCCTGGACGTAGGCTTTGTGGCCCTGGATCACGATCGTGCGGAGGGCGATGCAGGTGTCCATGTTGCCGCCGTAGTCGATGTAGCCGACCGCCCCCGCGTACGGCCCGCGGCGGGTAGGCTCCAACTCGTCGATGATCTCCATTGCGCGGACCTTCGGCGCCCCGGAGACGGTGCCGGCGGGGAGGCTCGCCCGCAGGGCGTCGAAGGCGTCGAGTCCGGGCCGCAGGCGGCCTTCGACGTTCGAGGAAATGTGCATTACATGGCTGTAGCGTTCGATCGTCATCACGTCGGTGAGGCGGACGCTGCCGAACTGGGCCACTCGCCCCACGTCGTTGCGGCCCAGATCGACCAGCATCACGTGCTCGGCCCGCTCCTTGGGATCGGCCAATAGCTCCTCGGCCAAGGCTCGATCTTCCTCCTCGGTGGCGCCGCGGCGCCGCGTGCCGGCCAGCGGACGCACGGTCATTACGCCGTCCATCACCCGGCACATCACCTCGGGCGAGCTGCCGACCAGCGTCGTCTGCGGCGTGCGGAGGAAAAACATGAAGGGGCTGGGATTCACCACCCGCAGCGTGCGGTAGATCTCGAAGGGATCGCACTGAATCTCCAGCTCCAGCCGCTGCCCGATGACGACCTGGAAGATATCGCCCGCGCGGATGTACTCGACGCAGCGGGAGACGGCATCCTCGAAATCCTCCTGGGTGAAGTTGGAGCGGTAGGCGAGGGTCGGCTGCCCGGCGGTGTCGATGTCGGCCGGCGGCAACTCCGCGGACGGCGCCGCCAGCTTCGCCACCATCGCATCGACGCGGTCGGCGGCGGCGCGATAGGCGGCCTGGAGATCGCCCGCGGGCTCGATGCGGGCCATCGCCACCACGTACATCGTCTTGCTGACGTTGTCGAATACGACCATCCGGTCGTAGAACGCGAACGACAGGTCCGGCAGGTTGCGATCGTCCGGCGGGGCATTCGGGAGCCGCTCCGTGTAGCGGACCACGTCGTATCCCGCGTAGCCGACGGCGCCGCCGATGAAGGGAGGCAGTCCCGGGGGATGGGCGGCCTTTACACCTTCGAGCCGCGCGCGAATCTCCTCGAGCGGGTTGGGCGTGCGGCGGCGGGCTTCTTCGCCTCCCTCGGAGACGATTACTTCGTCGCCGTAGGCCGAGATTTCCAGAAACGGCTCGCTGGTGAGAAAGCTGTACCGCCCCACCTTCTCGCCGCCGATGACGCTTTCAAACAGACACGCCGTCCCCCCGTCGTCCAGCTTGTGGAAGGCAGAAACCGGCGTCAGCGCATCGCTCATCAGCCGCCGATAGACGGGGACGAGGTGATGATGCTCCGCCAGGCGGACGAAGGTCGCGAAGTCGGGATCGGGCACGGTCGAATGCGGAGTGCGGAATGCGGACTGCGGAATGCGGAATGCGGACTGCGGAATGCGGACTGCGGAATGAAGATGTTCCGCACGTTGAATTTACCACCGCATCGCCGTTCTCCACAACGACTGCTGGCGGATACTGGTATCACATCTTCTGCGGTGCTCGCTCGCGACATAGAGTAGGCAACGTGGCTACTTTTTTGTCGAGAGTTCCGAAATTCGAGGGGTCGCCTAACTCCAAACGCCTTCCGACGAAAGAGAAGAAATGGCGCGGCCGATGACGTCTACGGAGAAGCAGAGATTCCAGGGCTACTTTCCTAACCTCGACGTCGGCCTCGCCGTCGTGACAGGTGAAGCGTCCCCTGTGTATAATTGCATTTCCTGGACGATCGGTGTCACGAACCGGTGGCTCTGGCCCGGGAATTCGTTGGCGAATTTCGACGCGTTCTATCATCAATTCGGCTTCGTCAGGTCGGGCGACGGAACTATTGCTGCTTGGGGGTTGTCGGCTTCCAGCATGACGCACGGTTCGGTCACGGGACCCGGGCACGGCCTACGATGGGAATCGAAGTGCGGAAGCGATCTCCGCATTCAGCACGGCCTCAACGAACTGGTTAGCAGCAGCTACGGCCGCGTGCTCGCGTTCTGCCGAAAAAGTCGAACCTTGGCGGCCGGCGTCAAGGCGGCGCGGGAGGAGATCATGAAAGAAAAGACGGCCAAGTCCTACCTGTCGGCTTCGCAAAAACGTGCGCTCCGCGAGGAGCAGCAAACAATCCCAAAGGAAGTTCGGGCCGCCTTTGAAAAGTCGTTTGCCGATTGGAAGAGCACATGGTTCCGCGGCGGCTTAGCGATCAGTTCCAATCCGCACACGCGGGCGGTGGGCACGGAGTACGACGCCCTCATCGCCCTGGGACCGGAAATCCTTCCGCTTGTCGTCGAGAAGCTTGCGGAGCCGGAAAACTTTCTCGCCCTTCAGCTTTACGACGCGCTCCAGGCCGACGATAAACTGCTTGTTCAGTTTGAGCCTGATGACGAGCGCGTTCTTGACGGGGAACAGGGTCGGGCGAAACGGGTTGTCCAGGCGTGGTTTACGAAGCAATAGGTAGGCTGCCGCTTTACATGTCGAAGTTGAAGGTCCGCGTCAACCATCGCCACATGCGCCAGCCCAGCGGTTTCCAGCCGGGGTAGACTTTGGCGGTGCCGCGCATGCCGCTCACGATCACGCCGCGGGGGTCGTCCAGCGGGGCGCGGGCCTGGTAGGAGGCGTTGACCAGCTTCTGGGCGCCGGTTTGCGGGTCGGTCTGGGTGGCCAGCCGGCCGCCCGCCTGGTTGGAGAGGCTGGGAGGGCTGTACTCCACGTCCCGCCGGGCAATCTCTTCGATCGTGCTCGTGTAGATCTGGTACGGATAGGCGTCGAGCTTGATCTCCACGTCCTGCGACTCGCGCACCAGCTCCATGTCTCCCTGGTCGATGAAGAGCACCGCTTCCATTTGCGAAGGATCGCCGACCTGGCATACCAGGTCGCTCTCCTCGAGCCGGGCGCCGAGGTTCTTGGCCGACAGCGGAGAGCCGGACCACACGGGCAATGTGCCTTGGCCTCCCTTGTCGCCGTCGCGCGGCGGCGGCGGGATGATCGTCCCGGCTATGGGGGCGCGAATCTGAAGCCGCTCCTTGTCTTGCAGCTTCTCCTCGTACTGCTGGCGAACCGCCTCCAGCAGTTGCTCGGTCGATTCGATCTGGCCGGCCACCTCGGGATCAATGTGCTTGAGCAGGCGATAGCTTTCGAGCTGCGCCTGGTACTCTTTCATCTGACCCTCCAGCTCCAGGAGGGTCATCTCCAGGGCGTCGTCTTTGAGCTGCGCGATGGGCTGGCCGGGCTCGACCCGCCGGCCCGCCTCGGCCACCACCGCCACCAATTGGCCCGGCGTATCGACGAAGACCGATTCGGCGTCGCGGGCCTGGGCCTCCAGCGCGCACTTCACATGGAAGGGGAGCGGCAGAAACACGATCGCCGCGACCACCGCTCCCAGCACGCTCAACGTTGCGATGAGTCGGGGCTTTTTCACTTGGTGCATCCTCCCGGGAATGTGGAAGAAACGGTAAATCTGAATTGAAGGCTGAATCACCAGCCCCACAATCGCCGTCAGGGCGATCATCTGCCCGATGATCTTCAGCCCGTACGGCTCCAACACCTGGTTCAAGAAGAACAAAATCGACGCCAGCACCACCCAGCGGTACACCACGGCGGCCACCGTGTACATCATGAACCAGAGCTGTCCCCGCTTGGGGAGGAACGGGTCCTCGGCCTGCTCGATCCCCAAGCACGTTTCGACCATCTTCCGCCGCAGCACCTCGGTGGCCTTCTGCCGCAGGTTGGGGATCTCCAGGATGTCGGCCAGGATGTAGTAGCCGTCGAACCGCAACAGCGGGTTGCCGTTGAAGAGGATGGTGCTCACCGAGCAGATGAACATCGTGCTCAGGGCCACCTGGTTGATGGTCAAGCCCGGCTCGCTGAACCACCATACGAAGGTGGCGATGGAGGCCAGCAACAGCTCGACCCAGATACCCGCGAAGCCGATCGCGGCCCGCTGCCACTTGTTCGGCAGCATCCAGGAGTCGGAGACGTTGCAATACAGGCAGGGCGTGAGCACGAGCAGCATGAAGCCCATTTCATGGCACTCGCCGCCGTAGTGCTTGCACGTCAGGCCGTGGCCGAACTCGTGGATCACCTTCACGCCGGCCAGCGTCAATCCCAGGAAGAGCCAGTTGTCCGGCCCGAAGAACTCGTGGAAGGCCGGCAGGCGGGACTGGAACACGTCGAACTGAATGGTCACCAGCGCCAGGGCCGAAAGACCCACGAGCAGGCACATGATCTGGAACGCGGGCCAGTAGATCCAGAACAGGTACTTGTACATCCAATTGAGCACCCAGTTCGGATCGACCCCCTTCCAGCGAATCGCCAGCACGTTCGTGAACGCGGCCAGCATCTTCTTCTTGGTCTGCTCTTTGCGTCGCTGGATGAGCTGCTTCCCTTGTCCCGAGGCCTCGGCCACCACCAGCCCG